>DASWIV010000245.1:0-25407 GCA_036397475.1 bacterium | reverse complement strand
TGGATTCCGGGTGCTTGAGCCGGGATGCGGAGCGGGATATTTTCTTCTGGGGGCGTACAGGCGATTTCGTACCGGGTATAAAAAAGCAGGATGGGAAGCGAAGGACGCGGTGCGGATGATCCTTGAAAACAGGATCGCGGCAATTGATATAGATCCGTCCGCACTTCTGACGGCACTTACAAGCATAATTGTGGAAGCCGGCAACGAGCTCGACCTGGCGCTGGAAGATGGTCCGGTAGAAATCTCTTTTCACCGGGCTGATTTTCTCGATAAGGACAACGACAGGGAAAAATCTGCACTCGGGAAACTTCTGTCCGGCGGCGTGCCGGTAATTTTCGGGAATCCCCCGTACGTTAGTTTCTACGCGAAGCGGGCGAGGTCGATATCTGTCGCGGAAAAAAATTATTACAAAAAAAATTACCTGATGGGAAAGGGCAGGATAAACACATTCTGCCTGTTCATGGAGCGTGCGTTTGATCTTCTGCAACCAGCGGGGGTGCTTGGATTTATCATCCCGAATACATTTCTGATCATGAAGTCGTATGAGCCGTTGAGGGACTATTTTCTTGAGCAGGGATGGGTGCGCTGCATTGTGGATCTGTCGCTGAAGGTGTTTCCGGAAGTCGAGGTTCCCACATGCGTGATATCTGTAGAGAAGAAGGATTTGAGGGCGCTTCCATTTCCGAGGGAGGTGCGTACGGGATTCTGGGAGTCTGTCAGGGACGATACTCCGGGAGCGCTCGAAAATTCCCCGCAGGATATGTACCGGCGGCTTCCGTATTCGATGTACAACATTCACATCCGGTCGGATGACTGGGAGATACTGGAGGCAATAGAAAGATCAGCCACTCCGCTTGGGGAGTTGTGCGATGTACGGGATGGGATTAATCCGGCGAACATGACGGAAAAAATTGTGGTGCAGTCTGAAAAGCGGATGAAAACTCCATTCAGGAAGGTGCTCCGCGGAAAAGATATAGCCCCGTACCAGCTTTCATGGGACAACATGTGGGTGCGCTATGATAAGAATTTCATCGATTCCGAAGCTGGTGATTACTGTTTTTTCCGGGAGGAACGAATTTTCCTGGAAAATCCAAAAATCCTGACGCGCCAGACAGCGAACCGGATAGTCGCGGCGTGGGACGAGGAAAAACATTATGCGCTCAACACTATCCACGTGACAATTCCACGAACTCCGTCGATCGACCTGCGATTGATACTCGCGTTATATAATTCGTCCCTTTTAAATTATTATTACCGGATAGTATTTCCGGACACGGAAAAATTGTTCCCCCAGGTTAAGACGGTCAATGTTGAAAAACTTCCGGTACCAAGGGTGAACGGCGCGTCTGAACGGCTCAAGGAGCTGGTGGATGAGCTCCTGGCGCACGCGAAATCGAACGGTAAAATGAACGGGGAACGCACAAAATTAATGGAGCAGATAGACAAGGAAGTTTTTTCGCTGTACAAATTATCCGACGATCAGATTGCACGAATCAAGCGCTCCTCCTATACTAATATATGACTCGATCAAGATGGTGAGGTAACGATCACATGTCGCGAAAGCAGAATTCGGGGTGGAGCAGGTACACGCGTATCGCAAAACTGCCGGTAATACTATTTCTTCTAGTTATGGCAGTAAGCGTACCGGCGACGGCGCAGGACAATGGATTTATTGTATCTGAAGAGGTACCGAGAGCTACCGATGGCATAACGCAGGCGTACACAGACGCTGAGACAATGTTAAGCGACGGACTGATCACCATGAACGAAGCGACACTTCGCTCAGCTGCCGCGAAATACGAATCGATAATTGAAGATTACGCATTGGACGACCGGCACTTCGACGCATATTTCGCCGCGTCGATGATCTTCACGGATTTTCTTCAGAGCCTGACCGATTACGAGCACGCGAAAAATTTACTGTCGCTGCTGATAACGAGGCACCAGTCGAACAACCAGCAGGTTGCTGACGCTTTGCTGACCCGGGCCGGGATAAATTACAAGTGCCTGGGCGATTATCGCGCAGCCCAGGAAGACCTGTCGGCAATATTGAACACACCGTCATTAGCGGAATCGTTAAGCTATGCTGAGCAGTCGATCAAGATAATGCTGGCGAAGTGCCGCCAGAAACTCGGGGAATACGACCAGGCGCAAAGGATCTGGACTGAACTCCATTTTACAAATCCGGAGGTTGATACCGAAGGAAGAAAGCATTGGATTGAGAATTCCGACCAGTGGTATTACGTAGATGCCGGCGACGTCAGGCTTTATTTTGAACAGACAATCGAGCGGGATATGTACACACAGGTAGTGGCGGATTACCGTAACAGCATCTCGATGGTGGAAGCTACCTGGGGGATGATCCCCGGACCGAGTGTCGATGTGTACCTGTATGATTCCGAAGACCACCTTTTCGATTACACACTTCGGTCGGATGGATTCGCGATTCCGCAGGACCTGGAAATCCATATGACCCCGAAAGATATCGACCAGATTGATCATCTGACCGGATGGGTATTGAGCCAGCGTCTGAATTCACGCTCGGCATCGTCTCTTTTCCCTCTTTTAAGGGCAGGGATCGCAAATTATTTCATGGCTGACCGCGCAGATCTCGATATGGAAGCCGCGAGGGGATTGTATTTTTACGGCGGGCGAATCGATGACATCGATCTTTTGTTCCCGCTGAGTTTCGATTACACATATTCCAAGGAATACGTGACAATATCGGCAAGTTTTGTGCATTACCTGATAGAGGAACATAAGGTGGATGCATACGATCTTTTGAGATTTTACCGGCTTGTCTGGTCAAGGCCGGCGATCGGGTGGCAATCCCTGTGGGCGAAATATATATCGAGCTGGGACCTTGGCGATAACGCAACAACGTGGGCACGCGACCTTGTCACCCCGGAAATAATTTATTCACTGGCTGAATCGAATCTCGGGATAAATCTGCGGATGGAAATCACGGCGTGGGAAGATTCACTCCAGGACGATGTCCAGGCGGTCGAGGCGGAAATAGGCTTGCTGACAGCGGAGATTCAAAAGGTCAGTGTGAACTGCACAACCCCGGTTGATACCCTGGAAAGCTGGTGGTCGGCGTACAGGGCTGGGGATTTCGATGCAATGATCGAATGCAGTACCCATGAAATGGGAAGTGTGCTGTCGGAAGCCAGGGATCTTTATGAAGAACAGGGAATTCTTGAGCAGGTTATCCTCGACCGGTTCGTAAGGCCTAATAGGCAGGCGAACATGATCGTTATCCAGCAGGGCGAATTTGGTGAGGGGATATACGTATTTGAGGTGAAGATCGAGCGTGGAAGCGATGTACAGGAAATGACAATTGTAGTGAGGAAGGAAGGCGAGAAGTGGAAAGTGGACGCTAACTAAGACCGCCTTGTGGCAGGTTTGTCTCTTCTCATCTTGAACATCAATACGAGGACCATAAGGGCGATCCCGGCGAAAATCAGGATGTCGGGTGAATTTTTCATCCTTTTTTCTTCTGCATGGGGAGCCGGCAGGGATTCAATCGCGCCAATGCCATCGAGTATCGCCCCGGTTAAATCGTTTTGAGCGAGCTTATTATCCATAATAAGCATGAATTCATTCAGGAACTGCGGAGAAAATGATTTTACCGCGCCGTCCTGGACCGCGATTGTGTATTTATGGTCTTCGACACTGATATATATCAGCCATCCATCCGAATCCAGATATCCGCGCCCCTGGAGGTAATCGGCGTAGTCCCTTGCGTACTCATCGAGGTTCCATTCACTTGTGCTTAGAGCGATGATCACGTGTCCACTCATTGAATTGGCATCTTCTGAGCGTTGAAGGGCGGTGAGAATATTGTCGAGATCGGAATTGGCGACTGTGCCTGTAAAGTCGGTTACCATGCCGGAAGGCATGGGGAAATCGCGGTTTCCGTAAGCTTCAACAGGCAGGATAACCATTAAAAACATACAAATCAGGTAAAAACTGTATCTAATTATATGGTTCACGTTAATTCATAAATAATGTCGTATCGAGCCGTGAATGTGGAACCCGCGGCAGTTGTCACCGAACTGTATTTGATTCGATAAAGAAATCCGTTAAAGTAATTGCGGAAATAAGTCATTGTATGTATAATCCGAATTCCAGTTCAGAATTTGAAATGAACAATTTAAGTCCATATCAAATTGAAATTTTAAAAATACTCGCCGATCCCCTGCGGTATAAAATATACAATTTGCTTTCGAAACCAATGACAGTCTCAGATGTGGCTGAATCGCTGGGGTTCGATCGCAAAATTCTATATTATCATTTTAAAAAATTACTTGGCGTAAAATTAATCGAGCAGGTAGACAGCCGCAAGGTCAAGAATCTCTCCGAAGCCGTGTATTTGAAAAATGAGGATGTAAAGCATTTTGTCTCGGCTGATGATGATCATGAATATATGGACAATGCGATAGCCAATGTCATGCAGAGCATGGTGGACGATTTTCTCAAGGCATTGCTGGAAAATGATAAGTGTATAGCGTCAGCGTCAAGAAAATGCATTAAAATATCCAAGTCCAGAATCAGGGAATTCGGTAGAGAATTTATAGCGATACGGAAGACGTTGTGGGAGAATCTTGAAGCGTTCGCGGATGGCTCCGAGGACTGTATAGAAATTGAATTCCTGATCTCATTTTTCGAAAAGCCTTCCTGACCTCGTGTAAGCCGCATTATAAAGGCCAAATGGTGGCATGCGGCAATTGCATGGATTTTTTTTAATCCAGTGACCTGACCTTCCCACCGTCAACTTCGAAATGAAAAATTTCCCCGGGAACAATTGAGTCCAGGTTTTCAGGCGGATCGCATGATGTCAGGAACACCTGTCCGGGCGGAAGAAGCTCCAGGACGCGCTGTCGCCGGTTGTGGTCCAGTTCGCTCATGACATCGTCGATCAGAACAACAGGTTCGATTTTCCTTTTCTCGGCGAGGACATGAAATCTCGCAAGATGCAACGCGAACATGGCGGATCTGACTTCGCCCCTGCTCGCGAATGTCCTTACAGTTTTCCCGTTCAGGGTCATGGCGAAATCATCGCGATGCGGACCCGAGGTTGTGCGTTTGGCGAGGAAATCCCTTTGCCTGTTTTCAGAATAGAGATCGTAATATATTTTATTGTAAGTACTGGCCTGGTTAGCAGTTTCCGGATCCGCTCTCGATGGGATTCCATCGACAGACGTCAGATATGACAACTCGGCGGCATATTTTTCGCCGATGCCTTCACGGAAGATTTCGTCGGTTCGTTTTCCTAGGTTCTCCAGCAGAATTAACCGGGAAATCGTTATCTGCGCGGATAATTCGGCAAGCGGACGGTCAAAAGTGTCTATAACGCCAGGATCGATGAATTCCTCATTTTTTAAAAGTGAATTTCTCTGCTCGAGAGTACGTTTGAAGCGGCGCAGGACTTCCTCGTGGGTTAGATCGAACTGTGTGCAGGCGATATCGAGGAAACGCCGCCGTAAAGCTGGTTCCATCAGGAGTATTAACAGGTCTTCGGGAAAGAAGTCGACAACAAGCACATTTCTGAGATAATCGCGTTTTCGTTTTGGCGGGCTTCCGTCGATAGTAAGTTTCCTGCTCCTGCCCTCGACGTGGAGGTCCACAGTGTGCCGGATGCCTTCGAATGTGATGTCAGCGGAGATGCGGAAGGATCTTTCGCCGTATTTATAAGCGTCGGACGCGGTTCCTTTTTTGCCGTTCAGGGCTGATATCCAGTAGATCGCTTCGAGGAGATTTGTCTTGCCCTGGCCATTGAGTCCTGAAATGAAGTTGGCGTGGGGGGAGAATTCGAGGGATGAGCTCTCCAGATTTCTGAAATTAAAGGTTTTGATGCTGTGAATGATCACGCGGGAGAAGATTTTAACATAATTAGGGGCATGTGAAATGAATGGATTTTGTTGATAAATATTAATGAATAACCTGATATTTTCTGGTATCATAATATTTGCCTTTCGGCTCCATATCTTCCCAAGGAGGCCTGTTTTGAATACCGGGAAGGTTAAGTGGTTTAACACTGCGAAAGGCTTCGGTTTCATCGAGAGAGAGGGGGAGAGCGACGTATTCGTTCATTACTCCTCTATCACCATGGACGGCTTCAAGGACCTTAAAGAGGGGCAGACTGTCCAGTTTGACATTGTCGACACCTCAAAGGGACTTCAGGCGGCGAATGTCCGTGCTGTCGATGCGAGTGGGGGAACGATGCTCGAGGATGCTGATCTGGCTCCGGTGCCAACAAGCCAGGAGGAGACAGAATCCGAGTCGTACAACTCGTCACTCGATGGGGAACCGCTCTGAGCAGTGCAGACCGTAATTTAAGGAAGCCCTCCCCGGATAAGGCGGAGGGTTTTTTAATTTTCATACATGCTTTGCATGTATGAAAATAATGGTGGCGGAGGGTTTTTTTTTTCCTGCTGCGTATGAATAATTGATTGTTCAGGTTTTTTTTTTCCTGCTGCGTATGAATAATTGGTTGCTGAGGTTTTTTCAAATTTCATACATGCTTTGCATGTATTGAATTTATTCTCAAGGGGCTGCAGGCGCTATCGGGACGATGGTGGACCGACCGGCAGGATGCCAGTGCTCCGTTAATGATTTTTTATTCAATAGTGTTATAATCCCCTGTCAGAAATTTCGGGAAGAGAGATGCTCATATTATTTACAATTTCAGCCTTGATTGTAATGTGCCTTTCGACCGCTGCGTATTCGCAGTCGACTTCCCGCGAAGGAATGAGCGACCTTTTAAATCCCGGCTTCAATTCAGTCACGAATTCGTCGGGCGACCATTTTGCGATCAACAGGCTGATCGCTGAGATCCCGCTCGAATATCCCGACCTTTACGATATGGATTTCGCGGTGCAGTACGCGCTTGTCAACAATCACAAGCTGAACCAGCTTCGCGAGGAGATCGAAGCAGCGTATGCGTCCGAGAGGTATGCCAGCCTGATCTATTATCCTTCGCTGCAACTTTCCGCGACCGCGTCGTCATCCGGTCCGGCGCAGTCCTTTGAAATTACGGGTCCGGACGGAATGCCCATCAGCCAGGAAATTTCAACGACCGATATAATTTCGCAGGGGTCTCTTACACTGAATCAACCTGTTTACCTGTTCGGAGCGGGGTCGCTCGCACGTCGCGGGGCGAGTCTTGAACTGCAGAATTCTCTGCTTGCCTATGAGCGCGCGGTGGAGACGATTACCAATGAAGTAGAAACCGCATTTTTGAATGCGGCACTGACCAGGGCGCTTGTTGGGGTTTCGGAGCAGGCTGTAAGCACCGCAGAAGAAAGATTGAGGATAGCCAACGTCAGGTACGACACCGGCGATGTGGCTTACTTCGAAGTGCTGCGAGCCGAAGTAAGCCTGGCAACGTCCCAGGAAGAATTATTGCAAGCCCAGACAAACGCGGAGCTGGCACTGAGCAGCCTCTCGCAGAAAATGGGACAGGATATGTCGGCGGATATGGAGATTGTTCCTCCCGATCCTGATTCGATCGAGCCGGTTGAGATTGATATTTCACTGGACGAAGCGATAGGTAACGCGCTTGAGAACAGAAAGGATCTGCAGATCCTGGAAAATGCCATAAGCCTTGCCGAGGTAGGCAAACTGTCACTCAGGAATCGTCCGACACTCGCCTTATCAGGAAACTACGCGTACCAGGACACTGTAACCGGATTCGGAGACAAGGATAGCTGGCGAGTTCTCTTGAATCTTTCTTATACATTGTTCGATTCGGGACGGTCGAGCGCTCAGACGGATAGCGCGGAGTCACAGAAGAATGCGCTGGAAGAACAACTCGAGGAGACGAAATCGGTTGTTGCTCTGCAAGTCGAGAATGCGTATTTAAAGTACAATGAAGCGATCGAGCGGATAACTGTGTCGGGCAGGACGGTGGATAGCGCGGCTGAAGCGCTCAGAATAGCGGAGCTTGGGTACAGGGAAGGAGTAATTACATACCTTGATTACCAGGACTCAGACCTGCAGCACCGTAAGGCTGAGACGCTTTACCTGCAGGCCGTATACAGCTGGCTGATTGCCGACAGCAACCTCAAAGCCACACTTGGCGTGAATGAAGGTACACAGCGAGCCATTATATTCTCTGATTAAACACTTTCGAATTGCAAGATATAATTGCCTAATTCGCTATAAGAATATAATTTGAGTATAATAGCGAAGTTGGACATATTACCCGTATCGGACCGGGGTTTCCAAATAACGACGCATTGAGAGGAAAGAAGTCATGCGACAAACAATTCTGTTTGCCATCCTGGCAGTTCTTATTTCAGGTTGCGCGAAATCAGATTCACCAGTAGTGCCGGATGCAGGAAACGGACTTACCGGGGGGGCTTCCATCGAAACCGGAAGTACATCAAGCCAGTTCCTGTGGGGCTACTACGATGTAACAATCGATCCCGAAGAAAATACAATAGATTTTGTCCCGGTTCGAGGGACAGCGTTCAAGGCTAATGTGACGCAGTTTCTGCAGCCGCCAGGATCGCCTTTAAATCTTATTTCATTTAAAAATCTGAACACCACCCAGTACCAGTCGAGCGGAATTATCACTCTGACGGTAGATATAACTCATCCGTTTACGGGATTCCCGAAATATCTCGGGTTCGATGTCAGGGGCGTATTCATCGCCGATGCGACCGAGACGTACAATGAACCCGATATTGTAACGGCGACGCTGGATGGATCAACGGGGGCAATCCTCTTGAACCAGGACGGGCTGACCAGATGGTTCAATCCGAAGGAGTTCACGTCGCCCGGAATATTCGGATTCACTCCGGGTAATTTCGGTACCCCGGGATATTCACCGTCATCGACGCTGAACGGTTATAAAGTTTTTGCCGATGTACTTGGCGCGACCGATTCAATGGATGACGCTGTGATTGACACGGCAACGTGGACGCAGTCACGCGGAAGCTTTTCATCGGGAGCCACGAATTCCCGTTATTATGAAATCCAGTTCGAACCGATCCCGAATCCGATCAATTTCCAGTACGCTGTAATCGCGAGCTGGGAAGAGCCTGCTAATAATGGAGTTAACGGGGTCGATGATTTTTCACTCGCGGCGAACCAGGTGGAAGCGTTTCATGTTTCGGTTGATACATCGGAGTCGACGCTTTATTACGAGGGTCCCGGAGTGGCGGGTGGTAACATCCATATCAACATGACGGTTTTCGACTGGCAGGCACTGGATGGCGATGGCGGAGGAGAATCAGTACCAGACAGCATCGCTTCCATCCAGATTGACGGCGATGATTCGTTTTTTGAAAATGGTCCAGTTCAGGGCATTAACCAGGTGATTTTGCCGTTCAATGAAACCGGAAGCACTTACAGTTTCGATCTCGATCCCTACGAACCGACAGGTACCGCTGATATACCAATATTGATCACGATTAATTACCCGGATCCCAAGACATACGACCAGGGATTTGGCACAGCTGCTCCCGACGCAAATCTCGCTGCTTATTTTCGCACATATGTAAGCGTGTCCGGCGATGGCGGTTGCGCTACAAACCAGGCGCCAAGTGTCGGGGCGATATCGGGGGATGAAAATCCGTTCGAGGTCGATGTGGAGGATTACACAGTCGCTGCTCTCGATCCCGAAGGGGATCCGCTTCATTATTCGTGGAGCCTTGTGGCGGACGGAAATTCGCCAAACTGGGACAATGTGGGCGCAGATTCCGATACGATCACGATAGACTGGTCGGTATATGGTATAGGTGATTTCGATCTTTACTGCCGGGTAAAGGATGAATGCAACGATTACCAGTATCCAATCGATCCGACAAATAATCCGCTGGATATCGCGGTCCAGGAATTATCGGTAACATGCGGAACAGGGACTTTTGGTTATATCGATTACGCATGGACAGATGACGATGCTGATGAAGTCGTATTTTTATCTGACGGAACGACTCTGATTCAATACACGCTCGCGTCACTTAACTGGAACTGGATCAACGTCATGAGGCTGAACTATGAAACCGATTATCCCGGTTACTGTTCAGACGGTCCGACCGGCGACAATTCATGTGAGGACGACTGGTGCCGACTGTGGTCGCACGCTTATGATATCGACAACGACGGAAACAATGTGATCCAGCACTGGGATGTAGACCATAATGACACTTATGGCGACGGAACCGAAACAGACGATGTTGTCGCGTTTGTCGGTGCAAGCCAGCCAAGCCAGATCAAATTCATCGGAAATATCAACAATACAACGCAGACTCCTGCTACACTTCTTTACACAAAGACAATTCCGACGGGTGAAGTTATCGCGATGGATTTCGATGATTCCGGAGATCTCTGGGTTATCGATGCCAGTGGCAATACGTATGAATTGCTTAAGAGCAACAACTACGCGGTCGGTTCCGCTGAATTTATACTCGATATGCTGACAGTTCAGCCGTCCGGAGTGGAAGTGTTCGATATGGCGATAAGCTACCTCTCAGGCGATATGTTCATTTTCACCGACGAGACTGTCGGAGGAACGATTCACCGGATAAACACGAGTGGTACAGTCGCCGATTCTGTATATAACGCACTGGACGCCGGCATTTCCAATCCGGGTTACGGACTGGGTTCAACAGGCGCACGCGGCGATATCGAGATAGACCATCGTGTTTTTACTGGTGAGAATCCGCTTGCCGAACACTGCAGGCTTGTCATCAGCGGGGGTCCCGGTGGTACGGGCCAGGCAGCGATGTTCGCGCGATACGACCAGGGACTGAATCTGCTCAGTACGTGGGATAACAATGTCGCCGGATGCAGCGGTGTGAATCCTGCCGGTAATGATGGCGGAAGATTTATTGCATTCGATCCCATAGACCATGTCGACGATCCAGGTAATTTCGGTGACGAGGAAGCGTGGGATCACACGATGTGGGTTGGGGATTCCGGAACAGGCGCGGGTAACCTGGTCTGGGCATCAAGCTGCCGGCCTGCTCCCACTGATTGGGATGGATGGTAGGCAACAGTTTTTAAGCGGACGCGTATAAATTAAGCTCTTTCACGCAGGTGTTGAAAAATGAGACTGAATCTTATTCCAGTTGTTATCTCTCTACTGTTAATAATCGCGTGTTCAGGCGGAAGCGCTCCGGTAACGCAGCCTGACCTGACACCCGATATAAATTTCAGGGAAGCTACAGGATACAGCCGCACAGTTTTTGGAATGTGGACGATAGATGTGTCCGCCGACCATTCGGAAGTCGAGGTTCTTCCCGTGAGAAATGTCGAGGGACATTTCAATATTCGGACGTTTCTTGAGGACGGGCCCTGCACTGACTGCCTTACGGTCACCGGAATAACTCCTGAAGGAAACGGAGTGCTGGATATCGATGTTCAGATCAGGCATCCATTTCCGGGCCTCGACCAGTTCACGGGATTCGATGTGCGGGGTACGGTAATGTTCAGCTCTACATCCGAGTTTCCATCGAGCGGGCTTAACTGGAGCAACATGGATAAAGGCGGCGGAGGGCTTTTGAATCCTGACGGATGGACGACCCTGTTTAATCCACTCGACTTCACTGAAGCGGCAAAGATCTTCAATTACCAGCAGGGCAAAATAGCGACGGAACTTTTTTACCCGGTAAGGTTGAATCCATTCAAGGCTTTTTATATCGATCCGAACAGGCGTCCGTTTTTATCAACCGATGTAATAACAGAAACTTACAGGCTGAAACTTCCGGCAATCGGAGTGAGGTTTGGATATGTGGTAGACGCGTCGTGGGAAAAACCGACTCCGTCGCCGCCGGTGAATATTCCGGAAGATTTTCCGATCACGGCTAATTCAATCGAAGCGTACAGGATAACCGCGACAGTTGGCGAAGGTCTCGATGAGCATGGAGGGGAAGCGAACTGCGCCATTGATATTTATGACTGGCAGGGGACGGCGACAATATCGAATGTGCTGATCGAAGCGCCCGATCTGTTCGATGGATTCCGCGTAGCTGAGATGGACCAGGATTTCGGGACAATATCCAAGTGGTCGGTTCCGGTGAATAATCTTAAAGAAGCGCCCAAGGGGAATTATCCGCTGCTCCTGACTGTCAATGATAAATATGAGGATGCGAACGCCGGTGCGCTGGCGTCGTATTTTGTAATCTACGCGCATGTCGCAGAGGGACCCCCGTGGGACCCGGGTGTTTATGTGGACAGGGACTATCCGGGGCTTGACGAGGGACTTCCTGAAGATGGAACTCCGGATCATCCGTTCAACACCATCAATGAAGGCATAAACGACTCGGAATACAACGAGAAAATTTTTATAGACCCGTCGGATGAGCCGTACACGGAACAGGTGTACCTGCAAGACGGCACGTGGCTGCTTGGATTGAACTGGCGCAACGACGGCGACAGCGGGCAGCCGGTATGCGAAGCGACCGATTATCCGATAAGCATTTATGGAGTCGCGATAAGCGATCTGATAATTGATAACCTGGAAATTCGTCCGGGATTGAACTGGGAATTCGATGAATTTCTTTACGGGATTCAGCTGGATTACAGCGATCCGGGGACACATCAGTCTAATGCCACAGTGCGAAATTGCACATTTACGGGTGACAGGCGCCATACCGGCGATAATGTGGGCGACGAAATTACAGGATGCGAAGTCAGCCTTACCGATAACTTTGTTTTTGAGAATAATGTGATCACCGATATGCATGCGGGAAGCGACCAGGGCGGATACCTTGGCGGTTTGCATGTCGATGTCTGCGACGGTGTCACTGTCAGGAACAATGTAATCAAGAACTGCACGTCGAAAAACAGTTTTCTTGGGATGCATATCTGGTACAGCGATCTTCCGGTACTTGTCGAGGGCAACACGCTTGAATACCTGGCGAATTCAGATCAGCCGACAGGATTTACTATCGGGTGGGGAATTAATGTAATTGGGTATTCGGATGTCACTGTAAGGCATAATACCGTTCATGATATCGGGTTACCCGGGCACAGGCTCGAAACGGTGCCGTTATTTTTCAGGGCGGTGGGAATCGGGCAGTATTATAACTGGAACATTGAAAACAATCTGATCTATAACATCCACGCGCAGGACGCTGAAAACACGACAAATTCAGCAGACTGCCGCGGGATCATGTTCAGGATAAACAGCGACAACAGTCTCGATGGATTGAAGATTCGCAATAACACAATTGTCGGACTGGAGTCCGGCGAGTATGTAACCGGAATTCAGTTCGATGTGGGTTCCGGGAATATAATTACCAACTACGAGATTTCCAACAATATAATCATGGACGTCAAGGGTCCCGCGGTACCGGACAGTTTTTACGACTCCGGACTTATTTACATCGAGACCTACGAGGACCCGCTGTTCATTGATTACAATCTTTTCAACAATATAGACATCCCGAATCCACTGTACTTAAATGTCGATGAGGGCGACCATATAATTATGGATCAGGATCCTCTGTTCACACTGGATTATCACATTCCGCTGGAATCGCCGGGACAGCTTGGAGATCCGTCGTTTTTAGATTTTGACGATGCGGGTCCGGCGAGTAATGATCCTGATAACACCGATCCTGAAACACGGTCGCGGATGGGAGCTTTCGGAGGCGAGGGCGGAGACTGGTAAATGTAAATGCGTGAAATTTTGACTGCCTAATGTTCACATAACTATAATTAAATATGGTTAAGTATTTTATGCATAAATAGCGTTGACAAAACGGGGGGGGCAGGTCAGCTGAAGATCCTCCTTCCTATCCTGTTTCCTCTAGCTGAATACCTTCAAGATATAATAGATATCATACTTGAAATCTCAAAACCCTCCCCAATAGAATACCCCTCATATGAGAATCGAAGGCTATAAACTGGTATAATACGCCTGATCTTCACAATGCTTACAGGAGCTAACCATGTCCGATAAATTCAGTTTGGTTTTCTGGGGATTAATTATATCCCTAACTGTAGTGAGCTGCAGCGGGGGAGGAAACCCCGTCACATCAGACCTTTCACCAGCCAGAGTAAAACAATCTGATACTTCGAGATTCACGTGGGGAGTATGGGATATCCACATGGATGAATCCGGAAATCTCGTCCCGGTTTTGATGCGTACCGCCAGTTTCACCGCGAATGTAAATTCGCCGCTGGAAAAGGTGGATGGGAATCTGATAATCACCGACATCGACGCTTCGTCTTATCTGTCAGAAGGCTTGATATCGTGTACCGTCGGACTCAAACATCCGTTCAATGGACTTGACCAGTATAACGGTTTCGATGTATGGGGAGTTTTCATTCATAACGGCGCAACGTCGCTTGGCTATGAAGGGCTGACGTACAGCGGCGGTCCGGACGCAGGCGAAAATGAAGCCTTGCTGTTGAATCCCGACGGTTACACGCGCTGGTTCAATTACCAGGAATTCAACGGTGTGGGCCCCCCTATTTTCGAATATACCCCAGGCGCACTGTCAAGTTTAATGACTCCTTCCGCTACACTTAATCCGTACAGAATTTACGCGGACGGACTTGGCGTCAGTGACGATTACCATGACTGGATAACAACACCCGGAAACGATTCCGATCGTGGAATTTTCAGGGCGGGATCGCTGAACGAACGACGATACGAGATGCGGTTCCCGATTATCGCTGGATTGCCGAAACTTCAGTTCCAGTATGCGGTAGTGGCATCGTGGGAACCCGGAGACCCTGCATTGACAGGAAGTCCGGCAGTTTATGATCCATTTGATTTTCCCGTCAGCGCGAATGTGTCGGAGCCTTTTTACCTCTATCTCAATACTGAGAATTCTTCAATTTACTACGTGAACGATACTGATCAGGGAGGAGCTTTCAATTTGCAGGTCGAAGTTTTCGACTGGCGCGGCGGATCTGTCGGACACCAGGGAGTAGACAATGCTGTCAAGGAAATGTACATCCTCGCTGATTTCCTTCCCGGTGGAATGCAGGTTTTGAATAATGCCGAGTTGAAACCACTAGCTCAAGCCGGAAGTGTTAATTCATCGGTGTATGTTCTCGATTTCTCGGAAGGTATTTCAGGAAAACAGGCAGATGAAAATCCCGTGTTCCAGGTTGTAGCGAAATCGAACTGGTCGGCAGGAGCATCGTACGACCAGGGATTTCCCAGTGAATTTCCCGACAATACTCCACGTGCCGCGTTCCAGTTCGGGACAGTGGATGTCAGCCATGAATCGCCCATGCAGGTAATTTATGTCGATGACTCTAACACGTCGGGAACTGAAAACGGCACGCAGGCGAATCCGTACAACACGATACAGGAAGGTATCGACAACGCTCCCGACGGATACGAAGTCTGGGTAGATGACAGTGGTAATGACTATGTCGAAAATGTCTCGATGAAGGACGGCGCATATTTAAGATCGATGAACTTCGACACATCCGATGGCAGCAACAGGGCGTCGATAAATGCCGCGGAAGTTGACGATACGGTTTCGGTTTTGTTCGATGGAGTTACGGGTGCGACATTAGAAGGCTTCAAGATAGGATTCGGAGGATATCGAAACAGCGCACCGTACGCTTCAGGAGTACTGTGTGAAGATGGCAGTGGAAATTCAATAGTCGACTGCTACTTCACCGAAGTAACAAACCTCTATGGCCTGAAAAGCGTGGAGGCAAACAATGAACAGAATCTGACCGTTCAAAACTGTTTGTTTGCCGACATGGAAAATGACACGGAAGATTTCGCCGTGTTATTTATCCACGCGGTGTCGGCAGATGGAAGTCCGGGGATATCAATTCTGAACAATGAGGTAACGAAGCTGAGGGAAAATCCTGACGATTCGCTTAAGGAATTCAACCTGTTCTACGTCACCAACACGACCGGGATAACGGTCAAAAATAATCTTGTTCATCATATTTCGCCTGATGCAAGTATGGGAACGCAGAACGCGATCTCCATATACTGTTTCAGATTTATCGGTTGCTACAATATCGACGTCGAAAATAACACGGTCGATGAGATCGATGTGACCAAGGCGTTTTTCATCCAGCAGGAATTCACGTTCACGTTTGACACGACTTCCGATGTGGCATTCACAAACAATATCGTTTCGAATGTGACGGTGAACAGTTTCCCGCCCGACCTTGGACGCGCGGTACAGGCGTTTACCGGACCGGTTTTATGCGATTACACCGATGTGTTTACAGTGCCGGTCGACTATTACAGTGAAGCGTCCGCCGGTACCGGAACGATCGCAAGCAATCCAAATTACATCGATCCCGATAATGGGGATTACGATATCGATACCGGCTCAAACGCGCAGAACGGCGATCCGGATATTTTGGACTGGGACGATTCCGGTTCGGGCGGCAGCAGGATGGGATGCCACGGGGGTCCGGGCGGAGAATTTGTAGGGCTGCTGACAGCGAAGTAAAATGTATTTACACTCCATGATTCAGCGGAGGTAGAGATGAGACATAAAATTTTATTCGCGACAGTGATTATTCTGACGCTATTAGCCGGATGCTCCAGCGGGGATTTGACCGGACCGGTATCACCTTCCTTAAGTGATAATCTTCAAAATACACCTGGCACAAACCGGCAGTTGATGTCTGTATGGGATGTATACATTGATGAGAGTTCAGGGGAAGCCGAAGTCGCGATGAACCGTACCGCGATGTCGACGTTCAATGTGACCGGACTGGTCGAAGCGATACCCGGCGATTTCCTTGTTTATGATTTTGATATTCCCAAGTACCTGACCGAGGGGCTGCTTGAACCACTTGTAAAAATCACACACCCATTCGCCGGGAACACAAAATACAACGGTTTCGATGTCTGGTGTGTCCTGATGACAAACGGGTCGGGGACGCTGAATTACAATGGCGTAAGTGTTTCGGGTGAAAATGACGGGCTCCTCACGAATGCGGATGGATACACCCGATGGTTTAATTATCCAGAATTCTCGGGAAGTACACTTCCACTGGTTTCATATATTCCCGGCGGATTATCGACGATTCATGATCCGAACGCGACTATAAATCCGTACAAAGTATTCTGTGACGGAATTGATCCGGAAGATGATTTCGGGGAATTCATATCAGCGCCATTTCACCAGTTCGGGCGCGGCATGTTCAGGGCTGGGAACACAAATATCCGGCGGTTTAAGATGAAATTTCCTGTTGGCACCCCATTAGGCCAGCTCAAATTTTCATACTCGATAATCGCGTCATGGAAAATGGGAGATCCGACTCTTACGGGAAATCCGAACGAGTACGAAGTCAACGATTTTCCGATAGAGGCAAATCTCGACGAGCCGTTTTATCTGGGGCTTTCGACAACAGGGTCGGAGCTTTATCACAAGCCGAACGGCGAACTCGGTGGGACATTCAGAGCGGATGTTTCGGTTTTCGACTGGGGCGCGCTCGATTCAATACCGAATTACGATCCCGTTCCGGTTATCAACGACATTGAAAAAATAATCATAGAAGCGAATTTTATTCCGGGGGGAATTTCGGAGTGGACGCAATCGGAATTGCCGGCGATATCGTCAGCCGATTCGCTTATTTCATCTGTTTACTCAATTGAAATTCCCGACTGCATGCCTTCAACGGCTGGATTAAGCGAGTTCTGGGTGATTGTCGAGAGCGCGGGCGATGAAAGTTCGAATTACAACCAGGGATTTCCGGGAAGCGTTTATCCCGACGCGCGCCGGGCGGCGTATTCAAGGGCGTATGTAAATGTAAGCTCGTCGATTCCCGGGAACACGCCTCCTGTTGTCACGGGAATCGAGGATAGCATCTGGGGCGGTGGACAATACCTGAATCCGATAACGAAAGAATACACGGACGTGACGTATACCGCACTTTATGACGATCCCGATTCCGGGCAGACTCACACATCGACATGGTGGATTGTTCCCGATGGCACAGAGCCGATTCCCGGAAATGACATTACCATGCCTGTCGACTGGTCGATGTACAATGTCGGTGAGTACGATATCTATGTCGAGGTTTCGGACGGATTTGATTCCGGAATGGGCGGTCCGTTCGACATTACGCTGAATCCCGATCCTGCAGAGGGATGGTCCGATCCGACTTTTATAGCGAGCGAAGTGATAATGCCACGGGCTGTCGAAACACCGGATGGAAAGCTTGTTGTTTTATGGTACAAAAATGAAGCGGGAATTTATTTCGCGGTTAACGCGGGAGTCGGGTGGAGTGTTGAGACAGAAGCGTACAAGACCACTCCCCAGTTTCTTCATATTGTTGCCGGAGAATCGGGCTCGAATGCGTACGCGGGATACAACGGAACGGGCGGCGACGCAGGCGAACGTCATGCGCTCAAGTGGACAGGCCAGGACGGGAACTGGGATTACATGCCATGCTTTGGTCCCACCGTGCTGCCGTCGATAATGCTCCCTGACGATGACAGCTCATTCACGCATATTTACACTACTGAAAAATCGCTTGATCTACTGGAATTCGATTCATGGGAATCCGCTCCCGGATCATTTTTATCCCTGTCAGGCGACAACAATATTTTATTTTCATCGTGCAATTTCGCCGTTCGTGGCGCGAATGGTCATGTGGTCGCATTTTCCAGGGACAATGGCGGAATGAAAGCCGCGCGGGTTGTGAGAATTTCGAAAACGGATGTTAACGATTCGGAACTGATAACAATAGAGGAATCGAATCTTGTCGAGCAGATTGACGCGCCGTCGTTGTGCATCGATACACAGGGAGTTATCCACGCGGCGTGGAAGCAGTCGCTCGCTGAATCGGCGCAGTTAAGGTACTCGAATTCATCCGATGGCGGCCAGAACTGGTCGACACCGATCACAGTTCTCGGCGGATTCTATCCTCCTGCGATTACCGACACTTATGTCGGAATTGTCAGCGATTCAAACGACAGGATTTACATCACGTACTGCAAGGAACCTTATGTCTACACGGTGTATTCAGACGATGGCGGGGAAACATGGTCGGAGCCATCGAGCCCTTACGAGAAACAGCTTCCACTCGGATGGCACTGGACGTCGGCGTATCCGGTGGTTACGTCGGACGATCAACTTCACGTGTTTTTCATCGTCAAAAATGAGTTCTGGCCCGACGGAAGCATGTCAGAGGTAATTTACTCGCCTCAGTGATCGCCGACAAATGTCGGAGATTATCTGATATAATATGATATTACGTCCCGGTAACCGGAGAAAATAAAATGATTTCCCGAATCAATCTGTCTCTATTCCTAATCACTTCCGCCATATTGTTTGTAGTCGGCTGCGGAGGAAGCGGTAATCCTGTTCAACCCGATTCCATGTACGATCTTTCGCCGACGCAGAAAACAGCTGATGCAGCCCAGCGCGATCTGTGGGGGCTCTGGCAGATTTACATCACACCTCAGACTGGCGATGTAGAAATTGTCTAGTTACGAACAACGAATTTCACAGCGAACGTCAACCGTCTTCTGGAGTCGAAGCCCGGAAATCCGCAGCTTTCAGATATGGATGTGTCGGATTATTTTACGGACGGAAAAATCGATGTGACCGTCAGCCTGACACACCCGTTCGCAGGGATCGACCAGTACCACGGTTTCGACGTGGGGGGCGTATTCATGCATAACGGCAACGCGAATGTTGGTTATGACGGGCTGACGAATCCGGAAGATCCTGATGGCACCGATAATGTAGCGGTGCTGGATAACCCAAAACTCCAGGTGGTCCTAAAACAGGGGGTAAGTCAAGGTTAACAAAAAATCCGCACATAATCGTGCGGAGTGAATCTTCTCAAAAATCGATTTTCTGTTATCAGTCTTTCTTCAATGGCGAATACCAGCCGTCTTCCGTCACCATCTTCGATGCATCAAACCCGGCGATCGAGCCAGGGTCAACGAAATGATGGTTACATGTAGCCGCAGGATTTGTCTCCGACAAAATGCACATGTAACAGAAAAGGACTTTTTTCTTGCGTCCCCAGTACGGCTCCAGGGTGTAGCGGCAGCCCTTATCGCATTCGATCACACGTGGGGCGCCCGCAAGCTGTGCGGGGTTCTCGGCAAGCTGCTGGATGCCTTCGACGATCTTCAGATTGACCTTTTCGCCGACAGCGTAGCAGGCCGGGCAAAACTTGTTGCTTTCCTCAATGGTCTGCTTAGTTTCTTTTTTAGCCTCTGTTTTATTTTCTTCTGCCATAATTCAAGAAATCCTCATTAAGTAATGTGGGGTGCCGGAATGGCACGGAAACCAATATTTTCGACTCCTGATAGAATAACATATTTCCAGCCTGACAAAAATTTATAAACATCTGTTATAATCCCACCACTAACGCTATGAACGCCATAGGGCGCATATTTGGACGCGGTCGCCAGGTCGAGAATCTCCTCAAAAAAGCCGAGGAGAGTTACGGCGCGGGCGACATGACCGAGTGCATCAAGTTTTCGACCGAGCTTCGGGCGAAGATGGACCCGAAGACCTACCAGAAACATCTGAAGGATGTCGCGAGATCGTTTTACCTGGAGGCATCGTCGCACTTCAAGCTCGGAGCGACGTCGCATGCCCTTGACACGATCAAGGAGGCGCTGGAACTTCCCGGCGAACTTGGGGATATCGCCAGGCTGCTTGGAGAGATTGCGCTTATGTCGGGGGACGAGCGGATTATCGAAGTACTCGAACTTGCAAACGAGAAAATTCCCGATAATAACCATATCACGCTTGCGCTTTGCAATAAGTATGTAGCAATCGAAAGATTCGACGAGTCAGCCTACAGAATTTTTTCGCGAATGCACCAGCGGTCGCCGGAAAACCAGAACGTGATCTTCGGCCTGGCTATGTGCCTTCATAAACTTGAAAAATACGACGCCAAGTCGCTCCAGGTATATCGCAGGGCTTTCCATGAATTTTCAACCAATAACGACATCCTGTTCGCACTTGCGAAGTCATACGCGTCGATGGATAACCCCGTAGCCGAAGCCCTGCCGGTAATCGAACGCGCCATCAAATTCTACAATGACGAAGAAGATTTCCTCAGGGCGAGAATAGCGATCCTTTCGAACCTCTCTTCCCTAACCGCGGACCAGGTACGCCTACTTGTCGCGGAATATAAGAAAACCAGGGATATTGTTCTCGCGGAAAAACTTGTCGGACACCTGCTTGCGTCGCATTCCGACGACGAAGATTCGTGCAGGGTATACGAAGCGGTATGGGAAGGACATGACAAGCAGACGACAATGCTGAGCATTTTGTCGGAGCGATACCGTCTCGCCGGACGCAAGGACAACCAGGCGATACAGATTTACCAGGCGTTTTTCGACGATATGCCGCGCGACGGGGAAAATACGGTTTTTCTTTCGAAACTCTACGCCGCTAAAAAGAACATCGATCCCAGCGCAGTGCTTGTGTACCAGCAGACATTGAGGGATGGAGCCAAGGGCGATGTCGACAATGTGGTAAAGGTTCTGGCGCAGGCGTACCTATCCAAAAAACGGCACGATGAGGAAGCCGCAAGAATTTACCGGATGGCTCACAACATCGAGCCGGAAAATTATGAAATACTAAAAGCCCTGAGGGATGTCGCCATAGCCGGCGGAAAAATGGACGGTGCGAGGGCTACCCCACTTATTGAATACATCCTTCACAGGGACACCAATAAAGGCGACGCCGACGACCTCGCCGAAAAACTTGGAGAATCGCTCGCGAAAGAAGGGCGTACGGATGAGGAAGCCTGCAAAATTTATAAACTGAACGTGGTTAATCGCGATTCAAGCCCGGAGCAGGAAGAACTTCTTGTAAAAGCCCTGATCACTCGCGATGAATTGAAGTTAACCGATATCGCGCTTGTGGAAAGGGTGTACAGCCGTGGAGAAGATCCCGATATCGGTGTCGCGTTATCAGACCTTTACCGCCAGGCGGGATCTCTTGACAATAAAAATATCAAGATCGTTATTCGCGCGCTTCAAACCCGTCCGGACAACTCAAACCTCGCTTCGTGGGCCCTTCCGAAAATCCTCGAGGGATTCGCCTCGGATCCAAAATACTCCGCCCTGATAGCAGACCTGGTGATCAGGGGGCATTTATCCGGAATTAAGAAGCTGAACCCGGGAATGTTATCGTCGGCTGTTTCGAGTATCGCGCGGCAGTTTATCGAGAACGGGGAATTCGACCGATCGATAAAACTGTTGTCCGAAGCATTCAAGTATGAGGCTGATCCGGTTCTGCAGTACCTGCTCGGAGTTTCATACCAGGGCTCGGGAGATTTCGCGACAGGGATCGGTGTTTTCAAGTCGCTCCTCAAAAACGACAAGGGCAATCCTATGTACCGGTATCGGATGGTCGTGCTGAGCCTTTTGAACGGGGATATCGATTCCGCGGAGAAGGAGATCAACCAGCTCAAAGCCCAGTTCCCTGACCATCCACTCGTCAGCCTGCGCCATGGAATGATTCTTGAGTCAAAAAACAAACTTGTGGAGGCTGCGGAGCGGTACAAGTCCATAAAGTCACGCGAAAAAGAGATCATTGCTTTCAGGGATTACCGTCTCGGGATCCTCGATTGTGCGACAGGGTCGTGGGAGTCGGGAAGCAAGCTCCTCGAAAGAGCAACTGCTGCGGGGATTAAATCAAAGGCACTGGAACTCGCGAAAAATATAGCGCGAATCACCATAGTCGACCAGAATCTCAGTCCCGACGGCAATCTCGACTCGGCCGAGCAGAAACTGAAGTCCATGCTGGATATAGTCACAAATCCATGGACCGTGGTCACATCGGAGCGATTCCTGCGTCTCGCCCTTCTGCGCCTGAAAGCAGCGGATATCGCCGGAGCGCAGAGAGCCCTGCAATCGGCGCTGAAACTTCGACCTAACGACGGTCGTGTATCGTCAGTAACGTCATTGCTGGATTTTCTGGCTTCACGTCCGAAAGCAGCGATGGAGAGACTGGAGTCAGCGCTGTCCACCCGAGACCCACTTGGGGCGGAACTGGCAAACCGGCTGTGGTGCGTTTTAAGCATCCGGCTTGGACGGTTCGACGAAGCCAGGAATTCGGCTGACTGGCTGGTTGCGATTAAAGCGGACGATGCCATTCGTATGCGTTTTCTCGTAATGTACCGGAATCCGCTCGAAGTCGACTGGCCTCCAGCCCTAAATGAATGGAAGTACGATAGGATTGAAAAGGATTTTGGATTCCCGGTAGGCCTTATCGGCAGGATGGCTTATAAGCGTGCCGATTACCAGGGCGGTGCGGAGTACCTTGAGAAGTATTTCAAGAATGAGGAGAAGACGGACCGTGTCGAGGCTGAATTCCTTCTCGGGCTGATGTACATCAAGCTCAAGAAGGCAAACCTCGGACTTCATTACTGGTCGAATATCCTGACCGAGGGGCATAAGCAGCTTACAGGGAAGCAGCGGACGGATAATCTGATGCTGCTCGGATACCATTTTCTCGAACACGGGGAAATCGAAAAGAGCAGAGAAGCATTCAAACTCGCGAAAGAGTCCGGGGCTCAGGAAAAAGACATAATCAGCGCAAATGCACTATCGCACCTGCAGGCAGGATATATCCAGGCGAAATCCGATAACATGCCCTCCGCCATACGAGAGTGGGAAAAAATTATCGAGGATAATGTCCACAGATGGAAAGCGCTTCAGAATCTTGGACTGGCCCATTTCTGGAAGAACAACGACGATAAAGCTCTCGAGTATTTTAACGAACTTTTCCTTATCTGCGAAAACTCGCCGGAGGAGATCGAATCGGAGACGTTTTCATTTGTGCAGGAAGAGACACGGAAAATGATCAACCAGCTGGTTGCCCTTCGCGGTGTGAAAGCTGGCGAGGTACGCGGGACTGTCAAGCGGGAGATGCTTCTTGACGAAATCCAGGAAGCCAATCGCCATTACTGGACTCTCGGGATCAAGAAAGGCGCCACATCGCAGGTGGCACAGGCCAACTATTTCCGCCTGATCAAGATTTACAATCCTGAAAAATACCCGCAGGACTTCATGATCCTCGAAAAGGCTTACAATTTCTTCAACAAGCCCGGACTGCTCAAGAAAAATGAACAGAGGGTGTTCAACGCCTTTAATTTCGCAGAGCTGGGACTGGAGACCACCGGCGGACTTGCCGACATACCGGCGTCGCCTCAGCTTGTGGATTTCATAAAGGGCGAGCTTGATCCCAAGAAACAACTCGATGTGGACAGGATACTGGAGGATTCGGCCAGCAGAAAAGACCCACTCCCCGCCATTAATACATCCGCGGATTTCAATGTACCCGACTACCTCATCCAGTGGTAATTTTCCCTGATTTCTTCACGAAATTTCTTAACTCATATTCATTGTCCAAAACGCGATATCGTAGTATAATTTAGATTGCGATTCTGGACAGGAGTGAGCCGCGACCTAATCGGTCTGTGGAGGTAATTATTTATGGATATCGATGCGTCGATCATAGCAGACGTCGTAATTTTGCGCCTTCGCGGCGAATTTAAGCAGAGGAAAGACCTCCTTCCAGTATTTTTAAGCTATTTCCGGAAAGGACAGAAGAAATTCGTGCTGGTATTCGATGGTGTCACAGCGATAAATTCAGTAGGCCTTCAGACCCTGATAGAGCTCCACCGGATGGCAGAGACTATCGGTGGCGGCCTGAGGATTTGTAACCTGAAAACCGATGTTGTAAGAGCGCTGAAATCGTCGAGAATTGACGAAGTAGTACGTATTGTCGCAGATGAGGATATGGCGTTGATGGACCTGGTTGCGGGACTCCCGATCGACAGCCGAGTCTCATCAGTATCGAGGTACCGGAACTAGCCTGGCAAAAAATTACAGATTTCAGTTAACCACGCGATAGCGTGGTTTTTTTGTGCGAATTCGGAGATTCGATACCCCAATACAAAAATGCGTATCTGGAGATCCGCGCTTCCAGTCAGGATGCGTGATGGTCCGCCGCGGCGGACGCGCTCCGGCGTTTAGGAATGCGTATGAGGAGTTTCGCGCTCCCAATTGTGCGTAACTGGAGTACCGTGCTTCACCTATTCACGACATAATGGGGGATATGCTTAACAGGGTAATCGATATTCCTGAGAGGGTATGCCGGAAGAAAACTGAACGAACTATCGTCTTCATCGTCACCAGGACCGTCATTGACCGTCACAGTACGCTATTCATGCAGTTCAACACGTGGCGATCACTGTTCAATATCGCCATGGCAGTATTATGTAGAGTAATTATTAGGTTGGCGGGAAGGTGCTACTTGATTCGTTTTTAAGTGTGGGACTGCTTCAAATGGTTCGTAAATGATTCTGGGAAATACCTATTTTCTAGCTTCATCATTTTTTTGAAGTATCAGGTTGACCTTCCCAATGGTTTGATGGTGAATTCTATTGACAGGATACCCATTATGATTTATATTCCCAATGACATGACGGTATTATTATTCTGCTCGCAAGAATAGTGAA
>DASWIV010000244.1:0-4785 GCA_036397475.1 bacterium | reverse complement strand
ATCATATATTGGTTATCGAAACAAGGTTGTATAAGATTGAACGCCATAAATTACACAATGTTGAATGGCAGTGCGGGTTATTCGTGCATTTTCTATGATAGCGTGGATTTTTAACAGATTCGGATACGACCTGGGCATCGACCTGGGTACCGCTAACACACTGGTCTATCTCCGAAATGTCGGAGTGGTTATCCGTGAACCGTCGGTTGTCGCCATCAACAAGGACACCGGACGTGTTGTCGCTGTGGGCGATGAAGCGAAGAAAATGATCGGACGAACGCCTGCGAATATTGTCGCCATTCGTCCTTTGAAAGATGGAGTAATCGCTGACTTCGATACGACCCAGCGCATGATGGAGTATTTCATCCGGAAGGCCAGGGTGCCGGGAAAATTCATCCCGCCACGCCTTGTAGTGGGAATTCCGTCGGGAATTACCGAAGTCGAAAGGCGCGCGGTTTATGACTCCGCGAAAAGCGCCGGTGCCCGCGAAGTGTACATGATCGAGGAACCGATGGCCGCGGCGATCGGCGCGGGGTTGCCGGTGGAGGAAGCGTCGGGGTCGATCATTGTTGATATAGGCGGCGGAACGACCGAAGTCGCGGTTATTTCACTCGGGGGAATTGTAAACGCGGTGTCGATGAGAATCGCAGGCGATGAGTTCGACGAGTCGATAGTCAATTTCGCGAAGACAAAATACAATCTGCTGATCGGCGAACGTACTGCGGAAAGAATTAAAATCGAGATCGGATCTGCGTTCGCCCTTAAAGAAGAATTAACTACTCTGATGCAGGGACGGGATCTTGTAACCGGACTTCCGAAAACCGTGAGGGTGACGTCGCCTGAAATCCGCGAAGCGCTGGCGCCGAGGGTAAACACAATCGTCAGGGCGGTCAAGGACGCGCTTGAAAAAACAAGTCCAGAGTTATCCGCCGATGTGTACGAGCGTGGTATCATGCTTGCCGGCGGCGGTGCACTGCTTAAAAACCTTGATAAGCGAATCGCCCAGGCGACCGGAATTCCCACATTCCTTGCTGAAGATCCACTGACTGCGGTCGTACGAGGGACCGAGAAGGTCCTTGAAGATATAGAAAGATTACGGCATGTACTTCACGAACCAATTCGCAGGTAGAGTCGAAAGTGAGCATACCACGGCTTCTGCATATCCTGACACTGATACTTTTCGTCGCATTTGTGGCGATATTCTTCACCGTGCTCACAAGATTGACACGTATAGGATTATCAACTGAAAGGTATGCCGTAGTGGGGGAAAATCTGCAGGACGAGGAAATTCCTGTCAAAACCGAATTCGCACTCCTCGGCCAGGACACCCAGGCAGGCCAGCTCATATTCGATGTCACCTCGTCGTTCGACACGAGTCTCGAGCCTATCAGTAGCCTGAACGAAGGCGACACGATCGTCCTTAGAATTGAAAATCAGAAACCGGGGCTTAACCGAACGAATGATTTAGCCGCGACTTTTTCAAATCCCGCCGCCGACAAACAGGTGATTGTCGATTTTGGGCAATACAGGCTCAATATTCTCGATCGCAGGGATTTTTATCCATTCGATGGGTACATAGTGATGTTCAACTTCGCATACCATGTCCCATCCGGATGGTTTGAGCCAAAGCGGGCTACATTAAAGTCGCTGACAAATCTGATCCTGCTCAATCCACTCTATGATATTTCCGATACGGGAGTGAAAGGGGTCAGAATGTATGTCGCGCGATTGAGACTTCAGCAATTTCTCACTGCGACCCTGATGCTGATAGAGATACTGTTCCTGTTGTACCTCGTGTCGGTAAGCGACCTGCAGGACCTTATTCGGCAGGGTCTCGGATACCTGGTGGGCTTATACATTATTCGTGAAATTCTGACCTCCGGTGCTCCTCAATTTCCTACCATAGTAGATTACAGCACGATGTTTCTCATCTGCGTAACCTTTTTCCTGATGCTTTTCCGGTTCCTTGGAGGCGCTGAAGAAAAAGCGCTCATCACACTTCCTCCTTTACTGCGCCAGGCAATTTTCGGCGACAGTGAAACTCCGCACACCGACCGTACAAAGGAAGATAATTCCGACTGACCATGTACTCCCGACGAAGGATACATCCCGCGGCGCTTGTTTCAGGTATAGCGATACTGATCATCCTGCTTGTCCTGATCGCCGGCAAGCTCGATTTCCTGGGGTGGATGGTTCGCGGGTTGAGCTCAATGACATTGTCCTCGAACCGGATTCCGGATTCCCCTGAAGAGATGGCGGGACTGCGCGACAGGGTCGGGGAACTGGAAGGAGAAAATACGATCCTGCGGGAACGGATTCTTGCTTACCAGGAGTACGAAAAATTGATGGATGTGGCTGCCAGCCTTCAACAGGAAATCGTTCCGGCAAAAATTATTTTCAGGGACCATGCACACCTGTTTTCATCGGCGATAATAAACCGTGGGTCGTCCGACGGATTGAAAGTCAATATGCCTGTGGTTGATTCGGGCGGCGTGATCGGACGTGTGGTTTCGGTACGGTCAGCGGTTTCGAGAATTGAGCTTATTACCAATCCCGACTGCGCGTTCGGGGTCCTGGACCAGCGTTCCAGGGAGATTGGAATTGTCAGGGGCATTGAGCCGTTTACCATCGCAAACGCAGGTTCCGGGAATGGCAGCGGATCATCGGGTCTGCTGGAACTTGTTTACCTGAGTCCGTCGGCGGATATAAGCGTACAGGACACCTTGATAACAAGCGGATTGTCCGGAATTACACCACCTGGCCTCAGGATTGGAGAAGTTATAGAGATAATCAGTGTGGAAGAGGAAGGGCGTTACGAAATCAAGGTTCGGCCTTTCGCGGATGTTGAGCATGTCGAGATAGTTGGGATAGTGCTGTACGAGGGTGAGGATCCTGGAGAAATGTCGGATTTACTTGAAGAGGTTGATATCTCCGCCGGAGTGCCATAGGGTGCAATCTGGAATTATGATTAGTAGCCGTGGTAAAATG
The DNA here is from genome assembly GCA_036397475.1 of bacterium. GTDB lineage: Bacteria > JAJVIF01 > JAJVIF01 > JAPKYR01 > JAPKYR01 > DASWIV01. Next base: position 1,797 of record DASWIV010000244.1, on the reverse strand, counting down.
TTTATGTAAAACCGTTTCGGATCATTCTCCATGCACTTGTGTATCGTTACAAAATTCAGATATTTCAAGGACCGCATTAAGGCGGTTTTTGCTTCTTACTGCCATGATGTACGACCGGTTGTTGTAAATTTACTCCTGTTTCCCGTTTCCCTGCTCCTGGGATGGGGGCCGGTCACCCATATATACCTGAACAAACGCGCGGTGGATCGGATTGAGGGGTCAAATTTCGGCAACGACGATCTTCAGAAGATCGCAAATGACCCAGGGCTAAGAACAATTTTTATCGACGGGTCGAATTCTGTCGACCTGATAAAGGCAAATAATCTGCGGAACCGTGAGCGTTATTATGAATACGCGCATAACACGATCCCGAATTATTTTTCCGGCGATCCGGTAATGGGAAAGTATCTTGTCGAGGAAGTGCACAAGAGCGGAAACGATCCTGAAAAACTTGCGTGGTCATACGCATGGCTGTCGCATCAGCTTGTCGACGGTTTCGCCCACAAGATTCCTCACAGGGGATGTGAGGGCTGGGTAAATTCCCGACGCATACTCGCTGGATATTACAAACCGCTGGAAGAAGATGAGCCCGCTGAAGAATTCAACAGGCGGATAAAATTGTACATCGCGGACCACTGGCTCGCGGAAATGCTGGTTGATGTACTCTGTTATTCACGGGAGAAGGAATTTTTCGATTCGCACGCGACATCGCTGGCGGTCCCGACCAATGGTGAGGTTTACCAAGCCAGCAAACGAATTCTGGATGAATACCAGAATCAGCTTGGTCCGGGTTACGTTTATTTCGAACCGCTGACCGATGTCAAACTCAAGGCCATCGAGGCATATTACCACCTGATAATTCTCGCTTCGCTGGATGTGTACCGGGCGATCCTGAAGTCATACCCGGATGGCGAATTTGAGAATTACGTCAATTCCTCGCCGCGATTATCCAGAATTAATGAGCTGCTTGATAATGGAATCGACGCACTCCAGATGATGTTCACAAATCCCGACGATCCATGGACGCCTGAAAAATATCTGCCTGAAGAAGATTCCGGATTTACACATTCCGTCTACGAATACGAGCGTGACTGGCGTCCGGGAAATTACGATTTCGGGCGCAATACGGGAATTGCAGGGGCTATCTACTACAATCGCATGACCGATCAGCTTATAAAATTCGGAAGGGATTTCGCGTCATCGATAAATACATGGCCTCTTGTAAGGCTGGGGATTTCCACAATATATAACAAAGGGAACGGCCAGTGGCCAATCGCGAGTGCGTTCATACGTACCCTCATCAACAGGAAACCTGCTGATGTTTCAGAGACAATGGAATATGTCGCGTCTCATATAGGGCTTAATTCGTATGAGGAAATTATTCCGGACTGAAAAATCACTTTTCGCTTTTCCCGCCAATCACTACGCTGCTTTCGGCTGTAATTTTGTGTTCCGGCGAATAAATCTCCGCTTTTCCACGGACATGATACACTTCGAAATTCTCCGGGGCGGATAAAATAAGGACTTCTCCCTCATCCAGCCTTTCGGGTGGGCGCGGCCCACTTCCATCACTATTTGAAAAGATGACGGAGACTCCGTCCTCAAGAGCTTTAATCAGCATGGTCCGGTGCATGGTCAACTCCATTATTGAATAACTGGCTTCGACTTTTAAGACTATAATAGTATATGCTGAACTCGACGTATTTTGAGTAATGTCGAGTATAATTAGTATAAGTGGTGCAGGACATTTGGCGTGCGTAAATTATGATAGGAAATTTTGAAAGCTCAGGCGGGATG
>DASWIV010000243.1:0-9779 GCA_036397475.1 bacterium | reverse complement strand
CCACTGCCCTCTTGCAGAATTCTTCATTATCTGGCATCTTTTTCATCGAGGTATCATTTCCTTTCTACTGAAAATGGGTGATACCTCATTCTATTTTTTGTTGCTGCTTTTGTCCATAAAATCAATCCGCGCTCACACCCGAAAAAACCCGGGATCGAATCCCGGGTGCTTCCTTCCACTGCATCCGCTGCTTATTTGCTTATTGAATTGTATTCGTATCGAACAGGTATTTTACGGTGCTTATCAATCTTATCGAATTGATAGGCTTGGTGATGTAATCCGACGCGCCTGACTGCATGGCTTTGAGGACCGCCAGTTTGTCAGTGGGGTCGCTGATCATGATAATGCAGGTGTCCGGTTTTAATTCACGAATTCTTCTCATGGCTTCCAATCCCGAAATGCCATTCAGAACTGTACTGATAATGATAATTCCCGGACTGTGGGATTTGCAGTACTCAATGGCCAGGTAACCATCGTCGAATTTCTCGCAGACCTTTATTCCTTCGGACTCGAAGATACTGCTGAGGTTGGTGCGCATAACCGGATTGCTGTCAACGATTAAAACATCCTGTGGCCGTTCCCCCTGTTTTCCGCCTTTTTCGCCAGCTCTCCCATCTTTCGCGAGGTACGGTTCCAGCTGTTTATGAAGAGCTTCAATTTCCTTGATGAAATACTGAACCTGCTTCTCTCGAATTTCGGTGAAACTTAAAAGTCCTTCTATGATTTCGAGGAATTCACCGATTGGAACGTTTTCCCTGACTTCCATCCTGTAACCCCGTATATTGTTTAATCCTGTCGCTTCATAAAATAAAGTTGATTTATGAGTTCAACAATATTATCGTTTAAACCAGGTGGCCGTTGTTAACTATTTTCAATTACACAGTAAAAAAAAATTATTATATGTCGAGGCCTCTGTATCCCGCTTATAATGCGGGCCAGTAACCTAATTAGTACTTACTTAGTTGGGCGATTATTCGGAAATTGATGATATCAATACTCAAACTCGCGAGTGTCGCCAATTATGTACGACCTGTACCCGTACAGATAAAACATACTGTTATCCGGATATCGTCCCTTGAGATTATCGGTTATCATCCTGTGGATCAAATAGCCAGACTGTTCATGGTTGACTCTCACCTGAAGATCTTCCCTGATCTGGCCAAGCTCGAACATTCCGAAGGGTTTGAAAAAGCCATTTTCCCAGTAATAATCGGTTTCTTTTTCTCTTACCGATCCCCAGTCATCGGACGGGTCGCCGTCGATGGATGTGGTCAACGATGTAATTTCCCACGATTCATTCAGCATGAGCGGGCGTAACTCGTAGTTCATCGGCTCGGCTATCAGCGTAAAACCGTCACGACCGACAGGGAGGTAGAAAGATATTGAATATTCTCCAGCGAGTGACCGTCCGGTAGTATTCGCCGTAAGGTATCCATCTTTCACCAGTTCCTGGAGGTATGCGTACTGGCGGCTCTGCCTGTGAGAGGAATACGAATATTCCGCCTGTCCGACCATCATGAGGGCTGATCGGCAGGTTTCCTCGAGCGGTGTCAGCCGCTGATCCGGGAAAATTCCATACGCCGACCCGCCTCCCTGCTTGTAGAGTGAATCGTGCTCCTCCGCCCTCACCCGGTTACCGACACTGGCGATATGAAAAAACACGACCAGTGCGAGTACTCCAGCCAGCAGGCTGATATCGAAGTTTCTTACTTTGATCATTATCGTTATTTTACACGATAGTTATCGTGTCCGGCATCTTAAGATTTGCATCGTGCACTAGAAGTTCAGCAAATTTTTGGTTCGCACATGGACTGAAACTCTATAATGATATATAATTAAGTCGAGGAAATACAGTTTCCAACCGGAGGTAAATCATGTTTCGGAATGCGATCTTTTTCCTCGTCCTGGTAACCGCAGGCGCGTTTGTAACGTCCTGTGGCGGTTCGCCAACTGTTCCTGGCGACGATCAGGACAACGAACTCCTGAGAATGCTTGAAGGAAACTATGGCTACGCGCTTCCAAGTGTAATTGCCTACACGCGCGCTCTAAAATCAAATACCGGCACCATCAATAACGAACTTTACGCTCAACCTCCTTTCCCTACTGGGAACGTTCCCGCGGTCAGGCTGACGAATAATCCTGCCGACGATGACTGGGCTTCATTTTCACCCAAGGGATTTCACATCGCGTTTATATCGAACAGGTCGAGTGGAGGGTATGGCAGCCACGATATATTCCGGTTCAAGCCGTTCAATGAACCTATTCAATTGACCGACGACACGTGGCAGTGGAACGCTCTCTCTACCGACTGGGCTCCAGGATTTATTGTATCGTCGAGATTGAATAATCTGATCGGCGCGCCATTCGATGTTGTTACCATGCACAAATTCCACCCATCCACCGGAGAGCTTCTGGGCTATTTCCCCGGCGGGACAGCATCGTACGACGCCTGCTCCAACCATTGGGGATCGGCGATCTGCTACGCTACCCGTGTCAACGGCGGATTTTACATCGGCGACACCGAATTGTTCGTCTATTATCCCGAAGGCGATGAGTCGGTCAGGATAACATTCTTCGCGGGCGACGATCCCGATTTTGATAACATGATCACAACACGCCATCCCGCGTTCAGCTTCCAGGGAGATAAGATAGTGTTCCAGACAAATTACTGGGGAAGCTGGGACCTTGCGTATGTGACCATGGGTAATGTGGGTGCATCCGAACCTGTGAGGCTTACCAACACGAAGGCGAACGAGATGAATCCGTGTTTTTCTCCTAACGGAAGATGGATCGCGTATGTGTCGGATGAGAACGATAACAATTTCGAGTTATACAAGATGTATATCGGTCCGACACCAGATCCCACACCGCCTAAGCCGGTACGGTTGACGTGGACACCCGAGGACGAGAGCAACCCGGACTGGTCGCAGAGCTATGTGAGTAATGCTCCGACGCCTCAGCCGCACAATTAATCGGCATAAAACTCCGACAGGCACGGTCGCTATGCTTGTGGAAGCTTCCCGGCATCTACTACCCGGTAATTGCCCTTTATGCTAATATTCGCAGCATGAAAACGATATCCATCCTGTTCATTGTACTATCATCATTATTCTTTTCGTGTGCATCGCCGCCTCCTGCGAAGGAAGGTCAAATCCATGAACCAGACGGCGATGTTGCGGAGCCTGCTCCAAATACCGGAGAAAATCAGGATCTGATGCCAACTTACCAGGCTTATTACGTTTCCACGCCCACCGAAGAATACCTTCGTATAGAACCGGATGGGATAAAACTGGATGTGTATGATAATGAAGGCCTGTACAAACAGGAGTATGCGTCCATGGAGAATTATTTCCACGAACCCGCCTTCGTGGAACTTAGAGGATATTACGAGCTATACGATCTGGATCCGCGGCCGTTCGATTCCCTTGGCATGTTCACGATTGAACATGTCATAAGAATGGAATTGATCAACGATTCCAATGCGATCTGGCCTGTTGAATTCCTTTGCCTTGGAACAGAGCCATTCTGGGCGATCGACATTATTCCCGGTATCGAAGCTCATTTCACCGATCTCAGCACTGAATCTTTCGCGGCGTTCGAGTACTCCGATCCGCGGATAGATGGGGTTACTTACACCTACGAATTTCATCGTATCGGTGAGACTGGTGTTGAATCCATGGTCGTAATTATCAGGCAGGAAGAATGCAGCGACGGAATGTCGGACGATAATCATGAATATTCATCGCAGGTGGAATATAACGGACGGACACTGTCAGGATGCGCGGTCAGGTCGCGGGAGTTCAGTTAAACCGAATCCGAATCTGAAAGCTGATGCCGCCTTACGTTACTCGCTCCGATCACAACAGTCTCGACAGGGATCTTATCGAGTTTTCGCCAGAACCATATTCCGACGAATAGCATGAAAGTGGCAATAAATCCTGAAAGCCACCACGGTGTAATTTTCGCCAGGATCGCCGCTCCTCCGAATACCGCTCCAAGCAGCCAGACAAGGATCACGGCGAAAGTTTTTGAGAACCCGTAGTTTACGAATCTGTGCGACGTGTGGTCTTTTCCACCCCACCAGAAATTGATTTTTCTTTTTCCCCTGGAAAACGCGACAAAAAATGTATCGAATACGAATACACCAACTACAAGAATCGGCGCAAGAATATGGCTGAGTGAATCGATACCGTCGGGTGCCGGAAGCCGTCCGGCAACCAGGCCGAGGAAGCTCAGATAAAATCCCAGTACCATGCTCCCGGTGTCGCCGAAAAATATCTGCGCTTTCGGGAAATTGTAAAAAATGTAGCCGAGAAGCGCACCGACAAGGATCATGGATAAACCTATGGTTACCGGATCCGATCCGACAACTCCTATCGCTAGGAGGGACAGTCCCGCGACAATTCCGGTCCCGGACGATAATCCGTTCATGTTATCCATCAGGTTTGCGGAATTGGTGATTCCCAGGATCCAGAAAAGTGTGAGCGCCCACGCGATTACTGTACCTGCGATACCCCACGAATCGGGAATGAATCCAATCTTCACGCCACCGGCGAACAGGATTGTTCCGGCTGCTCCAAGCAGGAACATCTTTATCCCGGGAATCATGCCCCTCAGATCGTCCCATAAACCTACGATAAATATCAGGATAAAGGACGCTAGGACATAATAAATGTCGATGGTATTGTGGAGCACCCTTTCCGTCTCATGCAGAATTATATAGATACCTACTGCGAACGCGATGAACAGTGGGATTCCACCGAAATAAGGTATTGGTACAGAGTGAATCTTGCTGCTACCGGAGATTGGAGCATCGACAATTCCAAACCTGATCGCAAGGTCGCGCGCGATGGGGGTCCCGACTACAGTCGCGAAGAACGGGATCAGGAGGACCAGAAGAGGAGGAAGTCCCAGGTTATCGAATGCCGATGCGGGCTCAGTGTTCATAGGTCGGACAGTGTCCCCTTGCAATGGATTGGGTGCATTATAAACTAATGGGCTCTAAAATTCTTATATGGGAAAAATCAAAAATAAGCGGAAAATGACTTGACACGGTTTGTTAGCTATGGTAACTTTGTGTAACTTCAAAATCGGAAGTTGGTTTTCTTGTATTTACGTTGAAGTTGAGAATCTCGGACAATATTTATGAAAGGATTTATTGTGATTGTATTGTTTTGCATTTTTGAGAGCTTGTGCTACAATGCGAAACTTGGTATCGATCCAATGGGTCGAGACTGGTTGATATTACCCAAAACAGGTTCTCACCGCGCCATGCGGGAGGTACAAATATGACCCGATATATTTTCCTGCTTGTGGCCCTGATGGGGTTGCTTATTAATGCATCTTGCAACGGCAGTTCATCGACTGTACTGATCAGGGACAACGGCACCATATCCGGAACGGTTGTCGATGTTTCGTCGGAAGATCCCGTTCCCGGAGTGGCTGTAACGATCACATCGGTTCCTTTCATAAATGATCCGACCGGAACCGGCACTATCGTCACAAAGACGACCACCGATCAGAACGGACAATTTACAAGGTCGGATATTCCGATAGGAACTATTACCGTCCATGTATCCAGAAACGGGTTCAGGACCCCGGACGATCAGGTCTGGGCTCTTGCGCCGGAAGGATTTGCTACGTTTCTTTTCGAAATATTCCCGGGCGAAGATCCGCTAGATCAGTATGAAGACGGGGATGACCAGAACGCGTGGCCCCCTGACTATGTTCCGCCGGGACAGGGTGGATAATCGCGAAGATGTATATATCAAACATATTTCCTTTTTTTGAAATTTCAAAGGAGCCGTCCTGATGAGGATAAAAAATATAATTACATGGGGACTAGTACTGGCGACATTTCTGATTGTCGGCGGTATAGCTGCATCCTGCAGTAACCCGGACCAGCGGCCACTCGGGGGAATCTTTCCGCCGTTCGATTTTCCGCTGACCAAATCACCTGTTGGCCTGATCATTTCCGACCCGGTTTTCAGGCAGGTCCAGCCCGATCCGCTGATCGAGGAAAGGTATGAAGCGGCAAATTTAACTCCGCTCACTACAACCAACCTCTGGAATTATTTTTCAGGCGCTGTCAGCAGCATCAAGATTGTCGGCACGAAAGTAACGAACGCGAACATGGTCTCGAGGCTTGTGTCCGCCGCGAACAGCGGTGTGATTGTCGAGATCCTGGTCGAAAAGGGATATTTCACCGAGCCTGATGCTTCGCCATTCATTGCGCAGCTCGCACAGTCGGGCAATGTAACCATCAGGACCGACAACGACGGCATTGCGCGGCAGGTTCATTCAGCGTTTGCAATTATAGATAACCACATGGTCCTGGCATCGTCGGGCGATCTTTTGGATGACACATTCAACAGGTCGATCAATAATGTCACGGTATACGACACCCCCGGTACTTATATAAACGGTACCGGTCCGGGCGGAGTTAAAACCCTGACCGACGCTTTCCTGTTCGAGTTTGACCAGATGTTCAACATGGGCAAATTCGGGGGCGAGAAGGACCGTCTGATAAATCATACGTTCAATGTAGGTGTGGAGGTCGAAGTGTATTTCGGTCCCAACGACAACCTCCAGGCTGAAATTATCGACGAAGTAAACAATATGAGCAGCAACCTGACCTATATGGTCAACCAGGTGTCGGATACGACCATTTTGAGTGTCCTTGCTAATTTCGCGGATGGCGGATTCTACGAATTTACCTCCAACCCGGATTACTCGGATATCCTCACAACTTCCACACCGTTCTTCTGGCCATCGTACAACACGCTCAACCACAAGATAATGATCATCGACGTCCCCGTTCAGATCGGCACCGATTTCAGTACTACCCTGCTCGGGCTGCTCGACCCGGTCGTAATCACCGGCAGCAACAACTGGACCCAGCCTGGCCTCAAACTTAATGACGAGCAGATGGTGGTCATCCATGACGTCACGATGGGCTACGAGATAGGATTCATCGAGTATGAAGTCCTGAACCGCGAAGCGAACGGCATCGGTGTGGTATTTGGCCACATGAAGACCAGTAAGAATGTTGCGATTGAAGGCGCACAGATCACGTGCGACAGTGAGTCCATGGCCGGTGGAGTATTCCCCGGTGATGGGGGAGAGCCTACGGAAGGCATGTCGACAATGCGTGGAACTTACTTCATGTTCGTTCCTACCGGATTTGTAAGAAACATCCAGGTCCTTTCACTGGGCGACGCATCCGGATTGTATCTGCTTCCCGAAGTTATCTGGGGAGAAGAACAGCCAAACAGCGGCTATAACCTTCTGCCCGGCGCGTCGTACAAACTTAATTTCTATGTCCGTCCAGTCCCGTCACAGACCGGAACCGGTTCAGGTGGCGGCGGAGGAGGCGGCGGATTCGGACCGTAAAACGTTCGATCCGATTAAACGGTTCTGGCTATTCAATGGTGATATTTAATAATAATGAGAAAGCAGTGCTCAAGGAGTAGATAATGCTTACCAAAAAGACACTGAGTCTGGCAGCGATACTTGTAATGGTGATACTTGTGCTGACAGGTGGATGTAAGAATCCGGATCAGAATACCGATCCGACAATCCCGGTTCCCGATCTTAACGGGGTTCCGATGGATCCCAATATTCCGGAGCCATTCATTGCCCTGCCGCAGGGTACGGTACTTGATATTGCGATCGAGGGTGACGGCGATATTGTGGTTTCTCAGGCGGAAACCGGAGTGCACCTGTTTACCGCGTACGGAGAATACAAGCGATTGATGTCGCCTATTCCCGCTTCCGGACTGGTCACCAGTAATTATGGTGTCTTGGATACCGGACGTGGTGTGATGGCCGCGGTTCCTGACAGCGGATGCGATCCTACGCCTTACTACGATGATGAATTCGTAACGGGTGGAGTGCCTCACACAACCTATAACCAGGCATGGTTCCTTGGCGGCGAAGCAGATCCGAACAATCCGCAGGTCTGTGTGCCTATAGCTTCAACTTCATCCTTTACTGGATGCACGGCTGCCCCACAGGGACTTACGTACCATCCTCAGACAGCTTTTGCGTACCAGCATGTTTTTGCTCCTGACTGTATCGCCGACGACGATTGTGGCTGGCCAAACGGCAACACTCTGGATCTTGGCGGTCCTGGCGGGGCGATACTCGCTTACAACCCGCTGGCTCCTCTGCCTCCACTCGATAATGTCTGGCAGGGCGCTGTGGACTTCCTCGTGTATTACGATTTCCCGTATCACGACACCATGTTCCAGTTCGCAAACAGCGCATTTTACGCACTGGTTCCAGCCTGCGCTATTCACGACAGTTACATCGTATGGGACTGGACCACACCGAACTTCATGTCCAGCCGTGACGGTATGACCATGGATGAAGTAACAGATATAGAGTTCGACCAGCTCAACCGCATAATCATGGCTATTCCGAACGCGGACAGTGTAGCGATCACCGACCCGGTCGTCTTTGGACAGCCCATGTCGATTCAGCAGGTCCTTGGCGGACGCCAGAACGGACTTGGAATACTCCCGGGCGAGTTCCAGGGTCCACGCGCGGTCGCGATCGATCCCAGAAATCAGAACATCCTGGTTTCCGACTCAGGAAATAATCGCGTTCAGATATTCGATAACGATGGAAATTACATCCGTGAATTCGGCGGATCCCAGACCGGCGGCAACGCCCCGTTTACCCCGGGTGCCCTGAGAGTCGACGCATTTGGTGCTATCTATGTGGCAAATATCGATATCCTCAGGATCGAAGGCGACGACCTTAGAATTTACAACGAGGACGGATCGCCTGTTCAGTACGGAACTATCGAAGGATATGTCTACGATAAAGACACCGGACTTCCGATCGACAACGCTTTCGTGAGGGTTCAGTCGACATTCAATCCTCTCGATACTCTCACTGACAAGAACGGCTTCTACAGGTTCACTGCAGTCGCCGCGGGTACCCACAACCTGATAGCGGAAAAATACGGGTACGATACTAATAACACCGTCGCTGAAGTAAGTGGCGGATATAAGACCCTTACCGATATCTTCATCAAGAGAAACCAGGTAAATACAACCGGTTACGGACAGGTTACAGGTTCAGTATTCAGTTCCCTTTACCAGAAACCGGCAGGCGGACTGACCGCTGAAGTGGTTGGTCAGCCAACATCGTCCATCACTAACGGAAACGGTGAGTTCAACCTGATCAATATCCCGACTGGCGACCATATCTTCCGGCTGTCAACGGGTGGAACTATCTGGTTCGAGAAATTCATCACGGTAACCGATGGAGTTACCCTGGACCTCGGAGTGATTTACCTTCCGATTCCATAGTGCCCCTGCACAATTTGATTGAAACCACAGCCCCGGAATTCCGGGGCTATTTTATATCCCGATTGTTTGTGCAATAATTCAATTTAATGCATAATTGATACCAATCCCTTTAAAACATTGGAGTCAGGCAAAGGCGAAATTGGAACGCTACTTTCAGGAGGCAATAATTGTCTCACACGAGAATGCTATCAGAACTTGCACCCAGCCTGGTCGGTCAGGTCAGTGCCGAAGGCCGGATAAAATGGGTTATCGTTAATCACCCAACGGATTCAAAACTGAATTCTTCCGATCTGATCGGGCGCGACTGCAGGGACGTGCTTTACCAGGACAATTCCGATACCGGAAATTGCCCGATCGAAGCAACAATAATCACCGGCATCCCGCAGAAGGCGGCACTTCCATGCACGGACGGCAGCAAATACCTCCTTAAAGCGTACCCGGTACGTAACGGTTCCGAGA
>DASWIV010000242.1:0-5424 GCA_036397475.1 bacterium | reverse complement strand
CGAATTTGTCGGTCCAGCTCATTCCGGACAATCCTTCCGAAATCATTTCCTTTACCTGCTGACCGGCAAAATTCCCCGGATCCACAATAAATCCGTCGCGAACAGGACGTGGATGGATCGGATGCTCCTCGTCGCTTTCCTGGTAACCACAGAGGTAACAGAATATCTCGCCCTCATCCCATTCTTCTCCACAGACAGGGCAAGGTGGATGCTTTTCCGCGTTCGGGTCCGGAGGCGGCGGCATGAGCCTGCTGATAAAGCCCTGGATCATTATCTTGAGCCATTCGATCATTCTTCCGGCACCTCGGTAATGGGAACGGGAGTATCAACATTTTCGGTTTGCTCTGCCGGTGCGATTATTTCTTCCTCAGGCGAGAAATACGCCACTCCCTTTGCTGAAACAACTACCGGATTTGCGGTCCCTCCGATGCCTTCCCTGAATGAGAGTTTCAGAGTGTCCGGATTCGGGACTTCATAGTCCTTTCTTGGAGCCTTAGGTGGGACCGGAAAGCAATACCGGAATTCTTCGGAGCATTTATCGCACCTGTAGATTCTCTCCCCGTAGCCAAACGCGTGATGGGTCGACTGCCTGACAACACGTCCGGTAATTTTTTTTGAGCTTCCGCCGCAATATGGACAAACGGGTGATTTCATCTCTTCCTGGGTAGACCCCTGTAACATTAGAATCGGCTTAATTGTCCCCAGTCGTTACAAGTTCGCGAATATCATTGAATTTTGCCTCGCCGATCCCCTGCACTTCCATCAGTTGTTCGATAGACCGGTACATACCGATAATATCCCTGTGATCGATAATCCTCTGTGCGATTGTCTCTCCGATCCCGGGCAATTTAACGAGTTCATCGATCCCGGCGGTATTAATATTAACCCGGTCATCCGCGACTCCATCGTTTATATCCATTCGCCTGATGACATTATTATTTTCATCCCATCCCGGTGACCGCTGATCGTTCACCGACAACACTACGATCCTCTCCCTGTCCGTCACAATCCTTGACAGGTCGATCGCTTCCCTGTACGCGTCTTCCCTGAATCCCCCTGCCTGCTGGATCGCGTCCAGGACCTTGGCTCCTTCAGGGACGCTGACCAGTCCTGGCGACATTACGGCTCCCTCGACCTGGACGACTATATCTTCGGTGACAATTTTTATATCGTCGCCAAGTTCGACTCCCTCGGGCTTTTTTCCCAGGTACTGAATAACGGCATACGCTATGAGAAGCACAAAAAATATCCCGATCGCTATCTTCTCGCCGCGCGAGATTCCACCCTTGTGTGCTTCATCATTCTCGAAAATTCCCTTAGGTTGGGCCATGCGTTCAATTTTAACCACTGGGGACGGCATCGGCAAATTCTATTGTAAGATTCCGGAATCTGTGGCGATACTAATTAATACATGTTAAATTGTACTGGCATGTGGTATGGAAATATCGGCGTACCACGGAGGGTCGGGTTATGACGATAAATAATATTTCCAATCTTGTCGGAAGCCTGCTACTCAGCGAGCTTAATAAGACCAATGGCGAGCTGCTTAAGGCTTTCGAGAATTTATCCACCGGACGAAAAATAAATTCCGCATCCGATGACGCTGCCGGACTGGCGATAATTTCCAGGCTTGAATCGCAGGTTCGCGGTCTTGCCCAGGCACAGGAAAATGCCCAGCTAGGAATTTCGAAGCTGAATGTCGCCGACGGTTACTCAGAAAGTATTTCAAACGACCTCCAGCGCATAAGGGAACTCGTGTTCAGGCTGCTAATGGCACGCTCAATGATTCCGACCGGGCAGCGATACAGGAAGAAATTACGCAACTACGGGAAAATATCGATTTCACGGCGTCGTCAGCCGAATTCAATTCACAGAAAATATTTTCAGGACAGGCAGAGACATTCCTTGTCAGCCCCGATGGATCGGGTAATGTCTCAATAACGATCCCAGAAGTATCATCCGCCAGCCTTGGATTAGATCAGATAGACGTATCAACCCGGGCGGGAGCCGAGGCCGCGATCTCCCGGACAGACGCAGCGCTCGACTCCATTCTTGAAATTCGCACCAATACCGGAGCGACGCAGAATCGCCTGGAATCCACAATCAATTCTCTCTCCAGAACTGAGGTCGACACGCTTCAATCTTTGAGCGGTATACGGGATGCTAATATAGCGGAGGAAGTCCTCAAGGCTTCAGCCGCGTCGACACGTCTCGAAGCTCAGCTCGCGGTTATCGCGCAGGTCAACAAGCTGAATGGAAGTCTCGTGTCGCAGTTACTCGGAGAATCTTAAATTCCGAAAATGCCGGTTCAGTACAAAAACAGGAAATTCCGTTATCCGGAAGATGATAGCGCGCAGCGTTTTCCCACCCTGAATTTCCGCGCTACCCTGCGGGCTATCCCGTTGCTGATCGTGCTGATCCTGAGCCTCCTGTTCGGGCTGATAAATTTCAGCAATAATAAAGGGACATTCGGGGAAATCATCAGGGGCAGCGACTATAACTACGAGGCTGAATTGCGCGACGCTTATTACCTGATTCTCGAAGGGGAATATAACCGCTCAGCAGCGCTCGCTGCGGAAATTACCCGCGACGATCCGGACAGCGCAATTGCATTTCACATTCTCGGACTTGCACATGCGCGCCGCGGTCTTGTCGAGGAAGCCGCGTCGGCGTTCAATAAGGCGATAGAGCTCAAACCCGAATTTCACATGGCATGGTTCGATCTTGGTGTTGTCGAGGAATCCAGGGGCGAATTTGTCCGCGCGCTCGAAGATTACAACCATGCACTGGAGCTGGACCCGGATAACTCAGAGTACCAGCAGGCAGTGGATCGTATCCGCGAAATTCTCACGGGATCCAACAGCTGGGAAACCCAGCTCGCCGAATATGAGCGTTTATTCGTCACCGGAGTGGAAGCGGTGAACCGTGGAGGGGAAGTCGACCTGGTTTACGCCCAGAACATTTTTAAGGCGCTTGTGGATTCACGGCCGTACGATGTCGCCAGCAGAAACATGCTCGCGATGACCTACGCCAGGCAGGGAAAGCTGGATGTAGCCGAAGATATACTTCTGAATGTGGTTAATGATGAGCCCGGTTACTCGGACGCGTGGTTCAATCTCGGGATCATCCATCGTTCGCTCGGATTGTATGAAACAGCTCTTGAAGATTTCCGGATAGCCTGGTCATCCACCAACCTGGAATCCCTGCGCACAACCGTGGAGAATGAGATCCAGGAACTGAATGACATACTCGATACAATCGATACCTTTCACCCGCAGCCTCAAGGCGAAAAATCTGATACAATTTCGACAGAATGAAAACCAAAGAACTCCCTGACATCATCAGGTATCCGCTGGGGATCATAACCGGATTACTCTCCAGTGCCATGTTCTATGGTCTGGCGTGGATCGCGATGAAAATAAGCCTGCAGCTTAATCTTCTTTACCAGCGATTTTCCGGTTAGATTCCGGGCGACAGAATGTTCGGGTAACGATTCGAGATCCGGATCCATGCGAATGGCATTTGAACTGAACTAACCGCGATGCACTTAATCCCAGTTAATCCCGATAATAATAGGTAACACCGGTAATAGTTTCAGAGACTATTGTATGACCCCGCCTGACGAAAATACCGAACAGACACCGGGCTTTTATCCGGACCTTGCCAAAAGGCCCCTGCACTTCGATATAGCCTGGTTAAAGACCTACCTGACTACAGGTCTTTTTGTACTGCTGCCTTTCCTCGCGGCAATCTGGGTGATTGTGGCGATTTCCCGGTGGATAAGCGGTGTATTTGTCCAGCCGATCATCGGTACGGGAATTCTCAATGCGATATTTGAAGACCCGGAGCAGGTTCCATTCTACTTTGAGATACTTGTAGGCATAATCGCAATATTTGCAGCCCTGACTCTTCTAACTGCACTTGGAATGCTTGCTACAAATGTGGTGGGGAAATGGTTCCTGGGATGGGTTGATAAATTCTTTGTCAGTGTCCCCCTGGCAAGTAATGTGTATAACTTTGTAAAAGGTTTGATTGAAAACTTCAATCTGGCAGGATCCGGAAAATTCGAGGAAGTGGTCGTTATCGAATATCCCAAGTCGGGGATCTGGAGCGTGGGATTTATCTCAAGCAAGGTCTCAGGAGCCATAAAAGTAGCCCTGCCCGGCGAGCGAATAGCGGTTTTTGTCCCTACCGGCCCAAATCCCACCAGTGGTTTTATTGTATTAGTTGAGCCTTCCGATATAATTCACCTTGACATGTCGCCCGAGGAAGCCCTAAAATTCATTGTGTCAGGAGGAGTACTAATGCCCGGGGCGTCCACCCAGAAGCCTGCCGCTCCCATATAGGAAGACTCCGACCATTCCCGGATCATCCGGGTTTTGTTATGCCCGAAACAAGTGTTCACATTAAACCCCTCTATGTTACTCCGTCGGTAACTCTGAAACGCGTGTTTGCGTATATGAGAAACCATGGTGGAGCGCTGATCGGTTCACATGCGGTGAAACGGGCTCTTTCCCTGCGCGGGCAGCAGAAAGAATTTTACATGGAACTGGCGGTACTGATTCTTGGCCAGGATCCTGACACATTCGAGCATCTTGAGGACGATACTTACAGGATACGTCCTGTCCCGGAATTCGACATCCCACTCGAGAAAGCCACTTTCGCGGTTCTCGATATCGAGACAACCGGCGGAAAGCCTCCGAACGAGCGAATTACTGAGATCGCTATTCTCAGGCTCGACAGCCGCGGCCATGAACTGGCCCGATTCTCCACCCTGATCAATCCGAGAAAGAAAATTCCACCTTATGTCGTCAAGCATACAGGCATTTCGGACACCATGGTAAGGGCAGCCCCGTATATCGAGGAAGTAATGCCGGAAGTCATCAAGTTTCTCGATGGCAACATCCTGGTGGTGCACGACTCATTCGCCGACATGCAGTTCCTCGACTACGATGCCGACAGATTATTTTCCGGATACCTTGCTCTTCCCCTGATGAACACTCAGCATCTGGCCGAGAGATTCCTGAAAGAGGTCGGTGGATTAGGGCTTACAAGGGTCGCTGAGCACATTGGTATCGAGATCGGACAACGTCACAGGGCAATGGCAGATGCAGAATTAACCTCGCAGGTGTTTTTCCATTTTCTGAACAAATTGAACGGAAAGTCGATTTACGAGGTCTACTTAGACGGAGCCGAAGAAAGTTTTATCCGGCCCGGTTCCCCACGAACAAATGGTAACGGCAATGGCAATGGTGAAGTGAACGGGAACAGGTATAATACTGCCGATTCCTGATTAACTCACACATGCAGGTGTTGAATAATGCAAATTAAACCGCGTGCTATCAGTATTGCAATATTAATTCTGTTGATTTCGATTGTTGCGGGATGCGGAGATGGCCAGGGAGACTCAGCCGGGTCGCGTGG
>DASWIV010000241.1:0-11470 GCA_036397475.1 bacterium | reverse complement strand
CACCTGGGTTTCAATCTGTTCGCCGTATCCCTGCTTGATCAATACACCATCGAAATATTTGAACGGAAATGGAAACGCCGACCATTCTTTCGGATTGAACCGCCTTGTAAATCCATCCGGATTCAACAGGGCGGTGTCTCCGGCATATCGGCTTCCAACCGTCAGGTCATGTTCGGGAAAATAAATGTTATCAGGAGTCATCATGATTCCCTGGACATCGAATCCCGTATACCTTTTAAATTCAGGGAACGGATGCTTGAGGAATACTGTCGCGAATACCGTGCCATCTTCTTCAATGGAGATATTGTCGACACTCACGGCTGTGGGATCACTCGACTGCATAAAGCCGAGTGCGTTCACATGAAAAGCCGCTCCGCGAACCGGAACAACATCCCAGCTTGCATGGTCCGCGCTGATATGAAACTCATACAAACCCCATAGGGTCTGATGATGTCCATCATTTGTACTCTGGACAATCCCATCCCGCAGGTCCAGATTCGGTGTTGACGGGCCTGTATCTCCACACCCCGAAAGAATAAACACCGATGATACTATGAGTACCAGAAGTCCTGACAGGAAACCTCTGCCCCATATATGTGGGCATAACATACCTTGTTAACCTCCCTGAGGGGGATAAATCTTGACTTTATTATAAGGTTTCACGAGTCCATACTCAATAATAACCTAATCAAAATCGCCTAAAACCTTCGACATTTATAATAATATCAAGAAAGATTAACTTTCTACGCCCTGTTCAGAAATATTCAGCGGTTTAAACCGTTTTTGCCATAAATTATTGTACAATATATGCATCGGTACTTTAAAACCTACGTCCTAAGGGAAAAATGAACACTCAGCAGGAAATTGACCTACTCATCAGGGCCCGGTATCCAATTCTTTACATTATCACATGGGAAGAAAAACGTGCTCTTGATGATCTAGAAACGCTTGCGTCCAAGCAGGGTAAGGCGCTCCATGTCTGGAGCCAGTCGGTAGGCTTCACAACCAAAATGGAGGATGAATCCAAACAGAAAATTCGCGATCCTCAGGCTGTCCTGGAGATGATCATCAAGGCTGACGATGTCGCGCTGTTCGTACTTAAGGATTTTCATCCGTACATGTCCGAACCCGGCGTGATTCGCCTGCTTCGCGACGCATCCGATGCGCTGAAAACATCCTATAAAACTCTCATCATCCTCTCTCCCATCCTTAGAATCCCTCCCGAGCTCGAAAAGGACCTGACCGTCCTCGATTATAAACTCCCGGATGCCGCCGATATGAAAAAATTATTGAACGAGATGATCGAGGCGGTCGCTGATAATCCACGGGTTAAAATTAATCTGAAACCCGATGAAAAAGAAAAACTGATCCAGGCTGCCCTCGGACTCACCGCCGTCGAAGCTGAAAATGCATTCAGCCGCGTACTTGTCTCCAAGGGACGGCTCAGCGAGGAAGATATCTCCGATATCCTCGCCGAAAAAAAACAGATCGTACGCAAATCCGGGCTCCTCGATTACTACGAACCTGAGGACGAATTCCACCATGTAGGCGGACTGAAACTCCTTAAAAACTGGCTATTAAAGCGGGGATCCGCATTTTCCGACGATGCCCGTACATACGGGCTGCCTGAACCCCGTGGCATTCTTCTTGTCGGAGTTCAGGGTTGTGGAAAATCCCTCACCGCAAAAGCTATTAGTAACCTGTGGAAACTTCCCTTATTAAGGCTTGACCTTGGACGCCTTTTTTCAAGCCTTGTCGGATCGAGCGAGGAAAACGCGCGGCGCGCGATGCTGGTTGCTGAAAGTCTGGCTCCATGCGTCCTGTGGATCGACGAAATCGAAAAAGGCCTCAGCGGACTCGACAGCTCCTCTTCATCCGACGCTGGCACTACTTCACGCGTCTTCGGATATTTCATTACCTGGCTGCAGGAAAAAAAACGTCCCGTATTTGTCATCGCGACCGCAAACGAGATCGACGCTCTCCCGCCGGAACTCATGCGCAAGGGTCGATTTGACGAGATCTTTTTCGTTGACCTTCCCAACCCAAAGGAAAGATATGAAATTTTCAAAATACATCTTGACCGCTTCAATCGCGACCACCAGACGTACGATATCCCGGCCCTGACGACGGCCAGCATGAATTTTTCCGGTGCGGAAATTCGCGAGGCAATTATCGCCGCGATGTACGACGCATTCGCGGAACAGCGCGAATTCACGTCGGATGACATCCTCAGGAATCTCAGGGAAACCATTCCGATATCACGAACCATGGCTGAGAAAATTGAGGAACTCAGGAGTTGGGCTGGCGTACGTGCCCGTCGGGCGAATGAGCTCGTTAATGAAAGCCAGGCGGAAAAACTCGAGCCGATACCGTCAGAGCCAACCGCATGAAAAAAATTAATGCCATTATATAACAGAGAAATTCACGGGGCATCAAAGAAGATGCCCGATCCCAACATCGACAGCTTCACACTGTCGTTCTGCAGCCTTGCCGAACAGAGCTTCATCCGCGGATGCGATTACCTCAGCAGGGGCATGGAAGAGCGCGCGCGGAGGTCTTTCAGCACCACTACCGGCATTGAATCGCATTTCATGGACGCCTGGTTCATGCTCGCATTCATCGCGCTTGTAAATTCAAAACCGGAAGAAGCCAGGCAGTTTCTCCTGCGAATATTGAATGAAGATGCTCCGTTCCACGGACAGTACATCCTGCGCTTCCTCCCTAACCTGCGAATGCAGGTGAATTTGTGGGAAGATTTCGCATTCCAGGTCATGCCGACCACTGGCGACGCCGCAGCCATCGCGGCAAGGATTTACCTAATTCAGAATCGTCCCCGTGAAGCGAAAAAGATCATTCATACAGCGTTCAAAAAATATCAGGATAATCCTGTCGTCTCTATTGTCTGGGCTGAGACAATGATAGCCGATAAGGCGCCTGACCAGGTGATTGAAGAGATCGACAAGAAAATTTTCGTCCACGATGGAAAATCAGACCTCGATCTCCTCCTGACCCACCTGATCGGACAGGCGCATCTCGACCTCGGCGATTACCGCTCAGGTATTTATCACTGGGAAGGCATGCTCTCCTTCACGCGCGAAAAAAATCCGCGCCTTACGGACCGCTTCAAAATCCTGCTTGGAAAAGCCTACGAATCGAAAGGGTACCTGCAGGACGCGTTCGACGTGTATTCCTCTGTCGAAGACCAGAGCATGTATATCGACGCGGATGAGGAAGTGAGTTTTGTCCGAGGCAAATTGATAGAAAAAATAAAATCATACAAATCACAGGGGATAGTAAAGCCTCTCAGGTTCACGGAAGTACATCAAATACCGCGGGAGAGGCCGGCGCAGGGCTATCTCGAGCTCGACCATCCCGGCGGCGCGCCCGCGTACTGATAGCACATTTTGATATGGCAGACAGGTATACATATCTCGAGTCGGAATTTAAAAAGGTGCCACCCGTTAAATCCGGGCAGGACCTCGATCCTGTTGAATATCCTCTCGACAGCAATATCCGCTACCCAATGCTCGCGCGGTACGATTTCGCCGGACGCGGCCCGCGTAATGGTGTTCGCTACGATGCCCATCTGTTCCAGAACGCGACCAACCTGAAAACCCGCGGCGAAAATGTTGCGCCTCACGTGAAAAGGATCGGATGGATCCTGATCAGGCTTGCTATTGGCTTTGGATTCATGTACCTAGTCCTGCATGGCAGGGAATTCGACTGCGTCAGCTCGACATGGCGATTCACTTAGTGCTTAACACTGGACGAATTGGTATTTTTAAAGTAAATTTAAAATACCGATAATAAATAAAATCAATTAGAGGGAGGCCACCATATGAGTGGAGCATTTTTCATGCCCCCGATTCCGATCCCGATGATGGAAGTCCCGACCGCGTTGCTGGCCCTGGGATTGATCGGCTTTGAGATCGTGCATGGCACGAACAGCCTTTTATGCAAAAAACAGTCTCAGGTTGTCGATCATGTCCTGGTTAACGAATCCGGGCTTAGAATCGGGATCCGCACAACACAGGAAGGAAAGATCGAACTCCTTGTCGATGAGGAAGAATTGCGTGAAAAAGAAGGACTCGAGCTTAATGATTTCCAGGAACAGGTTCAGAAACAGTATGGCTATGTCCAGCTTGTAAATCGCCTGAAATCCGAAGGCTACGAGGTGGTCGAGGAAACTGAGGAAACGGACGAAACAGTCAGGCTGGTGGTGCGTCGATGGCGATAAAGGAAGAATTCGAAATTCGAATCAGTAAGAATGGCGAGATCAAAATTACTGCCAGGGGATTCTCCGGCCAGGCGTGCGACATTCCCCTTCATAAACTGAAACAACTTATCGACGAAAATGGGATCAGCACCATTCAGCACACCGACGAATATTACAAGGTAACCGACACAGTCGACACAAAGATCAAGAAATAACCGGAATGAATCTTTCCCGCTTTACACTTGTATTAGTATTGCTATTGACAGCCTGCGCAGCCGGACCCACTCCGGAACGGGTGGGATTCGATTATCCCGGAGCGGGATTTCGCTTCACTCCCCGCCGCAATGTCGTCTCCGAAACCACAAAAGGGCAGGAAGCTCCCATTAACACCGGGAACTACACTCTAATTTTCCCACGCACCAGATCCGAGATCGAGGGACCGTACCGGCGCCTGCTCATCAGCGGCGTTGAGGGCGAACAACATATCACCACCAGTCCGCTCTACGATGAGCTCAGCCTGAATTTTTACGGCGCTGACAGAACATATAACTTCGAGTTCTCCGAAGAACGCGATATTCCTGTCGAATGGAACGGCGTCATGACAAAATCGGGCACTCTCCGCGTTTTCCACATGACGCCTGTCGATGAATCAGGAGAAGAGCAATACACCTTCGCCATTACCGTTTTCCATTACGGAAACACTATCGAAGTCTGCTGGCGCGACGGTAGAATTACTTATCCGGATGATGAACGGTACGAAGAATTCTGGCACTGGACCCACGGTTTGAAATTTTATGAGCCCGAAGTACCGGAGCCCTGATCATCGGCTCCATCCCTGGCGAAACACTTGTCGCTTCCCTCACAACCCGGATAAATTTGCAATTAAGTATTTTTTCCCCCTATACCATCGCACTCTCCCCTTAATCGATTTAAATCGGTTATAATCACGTACCATCTGGAGCTACGTTTAAATGAAGATTTCTGCTGCGGCAAAAGTCGGGTTTACCGCTATCATTATTTCAGCGGTTATGGTTGTCCTGTTGAAGGGGCTGGGACTTCTTTCTATCACTCCGCCAGGCGGATATTATCTCACTGTCAGCTTCGAAAGCGTCAAGGGTCTTAATCCCGGAGCGGATGTCCAGCTCAACGGAAATCCTGTCGGTGAAGTCGAGGAAATGGTAAACGACAGTTCCGGTAACGTTACCGTTAAAATCTATATAAAGCGGAATCATGTCATTCACGAACACGCTAATTTCTCCATCAGCCGTGAAAGTATCTTCGGCACTTTCCTCATCACAATAACGGAGTTGCGATCCGGAAGGCTTCTCGGCCCCATCGAGGGTGGCCTGTATCCTCTCGAGGTTCCCAAAGGTTCATGCATCGCCGGCGGACCTGTTTATCTGAAAAACAGCATTTCCGGAGAGGTCACTACGGTTGGTGAAATTGTCCAGGTAAACAATCGTGACAACTACAATGACCGTGCCGATGTAAAAATAACCGATCCAGACCTCCTGATCTCCGAGCAGCTTGCATTTGCGCAGTACCAGCCCGATGCCCAGTCCCAGTCCGGCCTGATAATCTACTACCCTTTGAAACCGAACGATCACGTGACAGGAATACGTGAAGCCGGTCCCGAAGACATCGTCCCCCAGGCGGCAGTGGCTCTCGAGAACGTTACCGCACAGGCCGGGGAAATAATGGACAACCTCAATGCGGTTCTGATCAAGGTAAACCTGCTTCTCGATACTGAGAAAATCACTGAAAATATCGATTCGTTAATGGCTGAGGTGACATCGATTGCAAACAACATACGCAATCTTACCGCGAATCTCGACTCAACTGTCCAGGAATCCAGCCCATACATACTCGCCACACTCCAGAATGTCGAGTCAATGACAGACACAGCGAAAGATCTTGTGGAAGGCCTGGAGAAATATGACGATCCCGAGCTGAACCAGAACGTAAAAGACCTGATCCAGAACCTCACCGACTCTTCCGAAACTCTCGCCGCTATCCTTGAGGACATCCAGGTGTATTCATCGGACGACGAACTTCGTGACGATATCACCGGTTCCATACATGAAACCAGGGCTGCGATCCAGGAAGCCCGCGACACGATGGAAACCCTGAATGAAGCCATTGGCAGCGCCTCGGACAGCCTCTCTGAATTCGGGGGAATTGAAACAGGAGCCGATTTCACGCTGCGTTACAATGAGGCAGCCGATGAGGCGCGCGGTGATTTCGATTTCTGGGTTGGCACCGATACGAGCGAATATTTCTTCAAGGCCGGCATATCGGATATCGGCCAGACTGAAAGAGCTAATCTACAGATCGGATACAAACTCGACCATTCCACATCATCCAGGGCTGGCATCTATCGTGGCAAGCTCGGCGTCGGGCTCGATTGGCGCAGCGATGCTGTAAGCTTTATGACCGATCTTTACGATCCTAATAATCTTACATGGGATGTATACGGCGGGTATGCGGTACTTCCCGAACTCGATCTGCTTATTGGCGTGGAAGACTTCCTGGAAGAGGACGAAGTGAACTTCGGATTCCAGTACCACTTCTAACGTATGGTAAATGACCGAAAATTTAATGTCCCCGCCAGATCATAAAAAAAGTGCTGTCCCGGATAAGTCAAAAGGTGCTCCCTCTGAGAAAAGATCAAAATTCCATCTCGGCAGGCTTCTTCTGACACTCCTGTCAATTTTCCTGCTTATCGTATCGCTGGCTATTTTCCTTCACAGGCAGCTGCTCCAGGCCTACGCCCCTGCAATGCTCGATTCCCTCGCATGGAGCATGGAGGAATTCTACGGATTGAAGTTCGAGTACGAAGGAACCAGGGTTTCCGGCCTGAACGATTTCGACATCACCGGAATAAAACTCACCGATATAACCCAGGACAGCACCTTCTTCACCTGCACATCAATTCGCATCCGGTCGTCGGTTTTCGCCATAATGCTGCGTGGAATGGACCCTGTCCAGGCGGTCACCGCGGTCGAAATTGAAAATCCGGTCATCAACCTGGGACGGGAAGAGGGAAAGTGGAACACCGGCACCCTTTTCGAGCCGGGTGAGGGGGAACCGTATGACTTCCCCGGAATTCTCACCGTTACAATGCGGAACGGAAAGTTTGAATGGCTAGGTGGGGAGTTGGCTGACGGAGTCGGGCTAAGAAATTGCTGGATAAAAAATTTCGAGAGCGAATTGAAACTTACAAATAATTCGTCGATGGGAATTACGCTCGATGGGATCCTTGGCGGCATTAATGTGACAGAATCGGGGATTTCCATCACGGGCGAGTACAATCCTGAAACTTATGAAATGAAAATTTCAACAAGTGCTCCGGAACTTGACCTGTCGCTTCTGTCAGAATGGCTGCAGGAATACAATTTCAATCACATCACCGGGACCTCAAACACATCTGCCACGATTCTAATAGGACAATCGGCGGGAGAGGACGGATGGAGCCTGGCAGGCATCGGGGAATTAAATAACGGAACCATCAGCTATGAAGATTATTCAGCGTTCGCTTCCGATCTTGCCGGACCCCTTCATTTCTCCGGTAAATCTCTCTTTACTTCGGGGATTGATGGTCGCGTGGGACCGGCTGATATAAATATCAGCGGACGTCTCGGGGATTTCGGGGATACCTCTTACAATTTGCGAATAGATGCAGACAAGATCGATGAATGGCTCGCGGGCATTATGTACCCCCCGTTAATTTTCATGCCTCTCCAATTCGACCTTTCAGGTACGGTTGAGATCAATGGCAAAACCGAAAACCTGAGATTCAGAGCTTCCGATGTGCATGGCGTCTGCAATTACGATGGAACAATTTTTAACGTCGAAGATCTGGACGGCTGGTATGAATCTAAAAAATTGACCATAGCCAGTGCCTTACTGAATTTCTTTGGTGGAAATATTTCAGCCGCCGGAACTGCCGACTTCAATAACCTCCCCCCGGTTTACAGCGCGACAGCGTCCGGATACGGCTTCGATGTTGAAGAATTGCAATACCTGGTCGCGCCGCAATCCACAGGTGGACTGATGCGAGGCGGTACCGCGTCGTTCTCGGTCAGTCTTCAAAACGATGAAACCGGGCATCCGGTTTACTACGGTATCGCCGATGCCGGGGGAATATATCTTGATGGGTATACACAATATGGGAGCCTGCATGTTAATTTACCATTCCGGGGAAATACGGACTCCGTCGCGATAACCGGGATCAGCGCGTCCAGCGCAGTATTGTCCGCAATAGGAAGCGGCACATACAATTTTGATTCGGGATTTACCGGCGATATCGCAATTGTCAGTTCCCACGATGGAATATTACTTTCCGATTCGCCATATATAGCCGGAAATTTCGCTTTCGCCGGCGATCTTGACTATTCAGCCTCATCGGGTGTCGGACTCGACGGAGAAGCGGTGATTTCGCATGCCTATGTAAACTCCATGGAGCTCCCGGAAATCGCGACGAGGATCAACCTCACCGGCGATTCTCTTACACTGTCGGAAATTTCCGGCGTGGTCGGAGGTGGCATTGTCGAAGGTGATTTAACCTTCCCTGTATCCGCGGGAAGTTCACTGACCTCAGGAAATTTTAAGATCGCCGGAATCAATGTGGGAAATTTCCTCGATCCGCCTTACAACGAGATATTTGCGACTTCCCTCGACATAAATGGAAACCTTGTTTATACGCCTGACGCAGCCTCCGGAGGAATTTTCACGCTAGAACTTCTGATATCCGATGACAATGTAATGATCGGCCCGAACCTGCTCTCAACCGGCGAAGAACCCCTGTCAGCGTCGCTGTCAATTCCCGTACGCGATATTTCATCAGCAGGTATGACTATCAACGGAAAAATAAATTCAAAACCAACCGGAGCCGCGCTCTATGAAGGGCGCATTCTAACGGAATATTCCGCCGAGGTTGTACGCCGTGTAACGGAACTCCTTTCAGGCCAGACCTACGACGTATCCGTGCTTCCTGAAATCCCCGCACTCGATGGCGCGATCAGTATCGACCTGAGCGTCAAAAACCTGATCGCTGGAGCTAATGGGTACATTGAGTTGCATAGCGATGGGATATCCATCAGGGGATGGC
This sequence comes from bacterium, assembly GCA_036397475.1. Classification (GTDB taxonomy): domain Bacteria; phylum JAJVIF01; class JAJVIF01; order JAPKYR01; family JAPKYR01; genus DASWIV01. The sequence goes on along the minus strand of DASWIV010000241.1, from coordinate 2,144 downwards.
AGCTTAAAGCGGTAACAGCCCGGCTTGAATCGCTCGATGGTGAACGCTGGACTACGGACCTCATTCTTGATTCTGGAGAGAGCGGCTCACTGTCGATCTCTGGTGAAATTACACGGGCTGCGTCCTTCAGGGAAAGTATCATCGATCTCAACGCTGCGATCAGCAACAGCGGCCTCAACCAGGCGTTTCAATTTCTGGGATTGTCGGAATACGGAAAATTTACCGGCGAGATCAGCGGCTCAGGATCGATCGGTGGAACGATCGGCTCTCCAACCGTAAGAGGATTTCAACTTAATATGAGCGAAAGCGAAGCTTTTGGAATATCCCTCGATCAGGGTACTCTGAATTTCGGATTCGATTCGCCTAACCTGACGTTCGAAAGCCTGGACCTGACGGGCAAGGATGGGTTCCGCGCACTCGGACAGGGTTCGATCGACCTCTCATCGCCATCGCTCACCAACGCTAACTTTGTTTTTCGCGTCGATAATTTCGACCTTCAGGACACTTCCGGATTTACCGGAACCGAATCGCCAGTCAGCGGTAGTTTATCAGCGGTAATTCAACTTGCTCATGACGGCCTCGGACCTAAGGTGATCTATCGATTCGACGTTACCTCTTTCGGCATTAATACCTCCGGCAATACCTTCAATATCGGGGACATCCATCTTTCCGCGATGCAGCGTCCGGACAGCAATATCCTTGAGATATCGAACATCGAGATAACCAATGGCGATGAATCCGTCCACGCCGAAGGACAGTTTCCTTTCATTCACACCGAGGATGTCCCCTTCATCATTCAATTCCTGAATAAGGAACCGATCAATCCGCCAATTGAAGCTATGAACCGGATCATGGAGCTTGCGGTGAATTATCGCCACAACATCAGGATCTGGAGCGATTCAGGATATAGCCCGGATATCCCCCCGGGGCTTTTTGCACAGGGGTTATCATGGTCCGGAGGATTCGGACCGTTTGAATTAAACATTGGCGGAAAATTGATCGAGCCGACAATTACTGGTGATTTGAACATCAACGTCACTGATATCAGGCTCGGCGATCTGGTCCTGGCAAACGGATTATCCGGACAGTTATCCGGTACTGAAGATTCCCTGATAGCTGAACGTGGCAATCTGTATTTCCATGGTCCCGACTGGCGAGTCGAACTTGAAGGCGAACTCGATATGGGTTTCGTCCAGTCATCGCTTAAAAATATTCTCCTCCCTGCGTTAGGACCTCAGGTACAACCTGTCACAACTGTAAATGATGAAGCAAACGGCGATTCCCCTACTGTGGAAACCGTAATTGCGCGACCCCTGCTCTCTTTATCCCTTCCTGAAAATGAGCCGATCACGTTCTCCGGGTCCGGGTATTCGGTCAAACTTGCGCGATCATCCATGGGCGGCCCACCCGGACTTTTCCTTACCGATAAGGGTTTTCAAATCGCCGGCGCACTCGAACTTGTTTCAGGGAACCTGGACCTTTCAAAACTACCGGAACTCCCGAAAGGGGGTTCCGACCGGACCTACCCGTTTGTAGATTTCGACTTCGGGGTCTACATAGGCGGCACATTCAGGGTCCTGAACGGTAATTTGTTCTCTTTCGATTTCACCGATGGAAATATAATCCTCATGGGAAGCGATGTGAACCCGTACTTTCTCGGCGGAATTTCCGCGCCCAGCGGATGGCTGGACCTGTTCGGAAACCACTTCACGCTGACAGAGCCGGTTGAACTGAGGTTTACTCAGCTCGAGCCATTCAATCCTATCGTCAAGGCAGGTGCCCGCACGATTATTCGTAACGTGCGAAGTCCGGGATTCTATGGAGAGGAGCTTGCGGTCAATGCCAGGATTGACAGCCGCATGAACAATATAATTGACAGTGTCCAACTGACATCCGATCCGGATCTTCCCCAGGACCAGATAATCGCCGCTCTGGCGTACGAAGATTTCCTCTTCAGGACAGTGGGCGGAACACTTCTGGGCGACAGCACCGGAGGAACATCGGGATTTGACAGCATCGACTTCTCAACTGTTGCCATTCCGTTCGCCGCGTCCTTCATTACAAAATATCTACGCCGCGAGGTGGGATTGAGTGATTTTCAGCTCTCGTACGATAATGACAATCACGTCAGGATCTATATAGAG
>DASWIV010000240.1:0-8827 GCA_036397475.1 bacterium | reverse complement strand
GGATAGCTCGTTTTCCTACCCCTACCTGGCGAAACAGGGGCTTAAGTATACCCAGATTTAACGATTTGAGGGACTTTAGAGAGCATCTGTGCTATCCTCGAAATATGTTCTATAATCATCCCAGAGTGACCGCCAGACCACTTAAGCACGAGGAAATAATGGGACAGGATTTATATATACGAAAGTCGATTACCATCGACGCTCCGATAGATATAGTTTGGGACATCCTCACTAATCCCGATCACACTCAAAAATATATGTATGGGACCCGAGTCGACTCCGACTGGAATGTAGGGAGCCACGTACACTGGGTAGGGGAATCGGAAGGCGAGAAAGTTGTGTATGTGAAAGGTGAAGTTGTCAAGATAGAGCAGGAAAAACATCTTGCGTTCACAGTGATATCGGCCGGGAATCAGTATGATGATACTCCCAATAACTATACGACCGTAACGTACGACCTGACGTCCGAAGGAGATAAAACCATCCTCAATCTGACACAGGGAGATTTTGCCGACGCTGACCATGGCGAAGAGCGATACATGGAAACGAACTCATCGTGGGATCAATCCCTGGCGAAACTCAAGGAAGTTGCAGAAAGCTGATTTTTTCCGGTTCATCGAGTTGGATCGTAGACTTCCGAGTCCTTCAAATCGATGTAATACCCGTCCCGATCCATGGTTGTAACTTTCACCGTGAACCATGCTTTGTAAGTCCCGTAGTCGACTTCAAATTCCTCAAATTCGTAATCGGTTACACCGTCTCCAGCTTCTTCACTGATGATATCAAGCACGATCTTTTTATCAGTATTGGTGAATGTATCCCTGAAGAACTGGGGATAGAATTCGATCTTGCTCCTACCCATCACGTACCTGAACATTGCGTTTTGCATCAGGATCTTGGTGTCAGAATAACCCAGAATTGCAGTAGTATCGCGTTCGCCGACATAGATGTCGAACCTGAACACGACGCTGTTATCCCTGGAAGGATCGGCTATTTTGGCTGTGTCAAGAAAGCCCTGGTACGCAATCAGTTTTTTATCAATCTTATTTTTTGTGAATGGCCCGTAGCAATTTTCCGTGCGATCGGTCTGCTCGTTGAGAAAGAAGTCCAGCTTTCTTGGCTTCACTGCAAATCCGATGAAATATTCAGGCTGGCCTTGCCACCAGCTTTCATACTTGCCTGTTATCTCCGCACGATTCTGAATTATGGTGACAAGCTGATTGCCAAAGAAAAACCTGGTCGCAAGCTCGTATGCTTCCCGGGATGTTACAAGCGAATCGTTGCCACCGTGGCATTTATGCACAAAGGCCCGGTACGCTCCCTTAACATAAGCATTATCCTGTTTAACCAGGCCATCGCTTTTACTTCCAACCACCGATTTTACAACTGGAACTCCGTAGTTGTTATGGTCGCATCCCGCTACACACAGCATTGCCCGCGGATCGAATTTTGTGATCCTTCCCCTCGGATGAGTCCTGCTGTTGCCTAACTCTCTCACAAGGAAATCCTCGTCGAAATATTTAATTTCGATACCAGGATCGATCTGCTCCGCAAGCTTGGCGAACGTTATCCCGCCATGAGGAGTTCCGAGGGTTACGACCTTATTTATCAGTGTGGATGGATTAACCTGCCTGCCCTTTTCGTCTTTCGTAATTTTCTGGAGCAGCCACCTGGTGATCAACCCGCCCATCGAATGGGCGATAATATTGACTTTATCGGCTCCGGTGATCTTCCTGACATGGTATATAACTTCCAGCAACTGCCGGGCGTAAAATTCCAGTTCCCTGTGTGCGAAGTCATAATATCGATATACCCATAGAGATTTTTTCTGGCCCTTGAAAAGTTTAGCCACTTCCTCATCCAGATTAACCACAGAATTGTCCGGCCCTCTTAATCCCTGCTTGTACGCCTCATAACGTAGAACGTTGGTGGCGTCGACATACTGCCTGTCTTTTTCTTTGAGGAATTTAAGGATCAGGCCCTCATAAATATAGTTGGGACCAACCTTGTGCGGATACACTGTTCCAATGTTGAAACCCTGGTAAGTCAGCCGCTGCTCATCGCGTATGTCGTGCTGGCCCCAACCCCTGACAAGAATTATTGGCAATTCATTTGATGTCAATTTTGCTTTCGTCATGACTCTATCTCCCTCCTATGGAGTGATGCAAAAATCTGTTTGAGATATCAATGCTGTCCAAAATAAAATGATTTTGGACAGCATTGAATAAGATTATGCAAAAAAATACCCGGAATTTAGCCGGGTATCAATTTACAATTACTCAGAATATATCCCTACAGAATAACCTTTATCCCATCCGCATTCTCTGCTGAATAGATGAAGCTTCCATCGGTTGCCAGGCCATCCGGACCACCTGTCGCTACCTGACCGACCTCAAAGTAATTACTGATATTGTCCACATTCAGCGACTCAATGTAGTGGTTATTGGTGCCAAAATACAGATATCCATTAAATGGAATTATATCTGAACCGAATTGTCCGCTGTTGGACGTGTAACTCACCAGGAACTGGGGGTCCTCCGGGTCAGAGATGTCATAGGTTGAGAAGCGGTGCTCACCCCAGTATGTGACATAAACCCTGTCACCTTCCGGATCTATCTCGTAGGATCCATTACCGCCAAATTCAGTTATCTGGTTTGGAGCAGTTGGATCGGCCAGCCCGAATACCCTGGGACGGTTATTATACGCGACGTACAAATACCCGTTTTGAGTGTCTATCCCATAACCTCTATTGCCATCTCCGACTTCAGGATATCCAATCGGATTAAATGGATCCGTTACATCAAACGGTTTCAATCCAGTGCTGAACTGTGTGAGATAAGCGAAATTGCCGACTACACATACATCCGCAGCGTTTGAATAAGTTGAAATCGACAGAAGTGTCGCTCCGCCCGGATCATCGGGATCAATTATATACAAACCTGCTTCTCCAGCCGCGTAAATATACGTCCCGTCGTACCAGATTCCCACTATATTTGGAAGTGGGACTGAGTCAATAAACGATGGAGACGATGGATCGCTTACATCCAGGATCACAACTCCACCGTTACTGTCTGCAACAAAAATCCTCTGGTTCGGTCCGTCGGCCCAGACTTCCCACGCATCTCCCGACGTATTAAATGACCCGATCACCTGCGGGAATGCCGGGTCCCAGACTATTGCAGGGGTTACCGCGATTACAACTTCATTTGCGTCTTCGTTTCCAACCTGGTCTTGCGCCCGTACCGCCACATAAAATTCCTTGCCGTTCTCCAATCCTGTAAGCAAATATTGGTGCGCGAAACCGGACCCATTCGTAAATGGAACATCGCTCAATTTTGAAGCGGTTCCAAAATCGAAGGGTAGGGTATCTGACCAGTAAACGTTAAATTCCACAGGTGGTGAAGTGGAATCGGCAGCTCCATTCCACCTTAACAGCGCAGCATTGTATTTTGGCTGTGCGTCCTGGATACCTGTTGTAGAATTCCATGCCGGCGGAACATTGTCGTAATCTACCTGCCATGGGCCGAAAATGATCGGGAATTCCGACGGCGGTAGTGTCTTTCCATCCATAACATCTATTCCCTTGTAATTATCAATGACCAGCTCGAATTCTCCACTCGCGGTGATGTTATCCAGGTCCAGGGTGAGAAAATACATCAATGGGCTATCATTAAATGAGATAACTTCGTTCAGATTTTTGAATCCAAACCTGTTGGTTCCACTTATTGTTGCGTCCGCGATCTTCTGGTCGCCACCATTGAATGTTTTGCTTCCATCTGTATCGACATAGAGATGCATGCCAGTAATTTTGTCAGCTGGCATTGAGCCGCGAGAGCTTATGTACATTTCGGACAGGATCCTGCGCCATGTCACGCTGAATTCGAGAGACACAACCGGCATGCCATCGGTATAATTGTATACAGTGCTCTGGGGAAACCAGTCCGGATCGACTGAGAAATTGTCATCCACATACTCGAACGACAATCCGTAGGCTGTCGAATCTCCCAGGTCGGGTGCGGTGACTTTAATGTAATAAGTCTCTCCCGCCTGGACTTCGTAGCCAATTCCTTCATTCGACGAGTTCGCATGATTATCTCCGGTCGAAGCCTGCAATAGATTACCCGGAAGCATTGCCGGGTTGTCATACAGGAACATATCGAGATTTTCGCCCCAGCTGAATATGTCGAGATCCAGAATCATAATTTTATTTTCAGTCGCTGTAACCTTATACGTATCTTCCGGGTCGATATAATCGCCTGAATCCCTGTTATTGAGTGAATCGTAAATTCTTCCTGCATGGGCTGCCAGATCCACAAAGCCATTGGGATCTTCTTCCGCCTCATAGCGGTCCACTCCATAAACCGCACGGATCAAATTTATACGTCCATTAGCCGACTGAATGTCAAATCCCGGTGTGTAAAGGTCGTCTGCTGTCTGGGCAATTCTTTCTCTAAGCCACAGATGGTCCTCTGTTGGATGAAAACTCTTCAACAATGCTATTGCACCTGCAACCATAGGGGTTGCATTCGATGTTCCCCCGAAGAAGAAATCATTCTGTCCATCCCAGTACTGGTTTGTTCCGCCGCCATATGTCGTGATGTAATCCTCTCCGTACGCCATGACTTCGACTGTCGAGCCGTAATTTGATCCCCAGCCGAATCCGGTAGATACCGATATGCGTACTTCATCGATCGGGTTGTAAGTCGGGTTCGCAAGAAACGGGGACGTTCCTCCGACACTGATAACACTGTCAAGACTTGCCGGGATAACGGGAGTAGTAATATCCTCGTTGCCGGCGCCGCCGACAGGGATCACACCTTCATCCCATGCCGCGTTCATTGCGTCGATCATAACCTGGTCGTTGAGTGTCCCGGGATAATGCCTGAAGGACATACTCATGATGTCGGCATTATTTACCATTGCGTAGTTCACGCCTTCGGCAACACTGTTTATGTAACCCTGGCCACCGGACAAATTCACTTTAACCGCTATAACACGGACGCCAGGAGCCATTCCAGTGCAGCCGAGGTTGTTATCCATTACCGCCGCCACAACACCTGCGCACGCTGTACCATGGAACGATCCTCCGGCTCCGTACTCCTTCGGATCGTTGTCATCCTGTGCCGTATCCCAACCTCTTATATCGTCTACATAGCCGTTATTGTCATCGTCAACACCATCTACACCGTTCACTTCAGCTTCGTTGTACCAGATGTTGTCTGCAAGGTCTTCATGGTCCCACATTACGCCTGTGTCAAGTACCGCGACAAGAACATTCGGATCGCCCTTGTTTTCATTCCAGCAGACGTAAGCGCCTGTCTTCGACGGTCCGAACTGCTCGAAGACATTTGTACGGGGGTCGTCATCGTTATCATTTGGATTTTCAAACATCGGATCGTTCGGGACATACGGGGCTTCAGAAAAATACACCTTGTAATTCGGCTGCGCGTACCGGACTTCGGAAAGCAGCATAAGAGCCTGAGCCTTTGGCACCACAGGTGTGCCATCGATGATTTCACATAGGAAAACATCGTCCCAGGATATTTTCAGTTTTTCGATTATTTTTATCCCATTCTGGGATGCCAGGTTTAGAAGTGCCTGCGAAGCGCTTGCGTTGACATTGTCGTCCGGACCGTCTGGAAGTACTCCGGGATTTATCCCGATCAATACCTGGTAAGGGGCATAGCTGTCTTCGGTCTGATAATAAGATTCCCATACCGGGTCTGTTCCTGCCTTGACTGCTGCTCCTGTATCCGGCTCTGTGACATCAATATTGCCGGTTGAATTCGTTTCGTTTATCAGGGAAGCGGGAGAGATCGGATCGCTCTTTCCGCCGCATGAACTTAGAATTAACAGAGTGAGGAATAAAAACGCTATTACGTTAATAACGGAGAGACTGAATCGCATCGTGGGCCCTCTTGTTCTGTGGAATAGGTACTAATAGGATCATTATATCAAATCTGGCTTAAATTTAAAGATTAATCATTATTTAATACACGAAATCAAATTATAATTTTTACGCCGTGCTCATTTTCTGCTGAATAAACAAACGACCCTTCGGTAGACATCCCGTCCGGTCCATTCGTCTGTATCTGCCCGACTTCGGTGATATTAGCAGGGTCGGAAATATCCAGGACTTCGATCCCCCATGAGTTCGTTCCGAAATAAGCGTAGCCATTGAATAAAACTACATCCGACCCGCTGTTGCCGGAATTCGATACCCATTCCCCAATAAATTCAGGCGACTCAGGATCAGTTAATTCATACATTACGAATTTCTTTGCGTCCCAGTACGTCACGAACAGAATTCCATCATATACATGCACTTCGTATGGATTTACAGGCCCGAAGAAATCCCCGACCTTGACAGGCTGCGACGGATCTGAAAGCGAATAAACCTCAGGACCATCGGCGGTCGCAAGGTACAGGTGATCCTCATACGATTCGATGCCGTAGCCTCTGTATCCAGTCTGGACTACTGGATAAGCTGCGGGATTCTGCTTGTCCGCGATATCGACTGGTAGCATGGATGTCGAAAAATTCGAAACGTATGCCCAGTTGCCAGCGACAGTTACGTCAAGAGGATTACTCAGGTTTGCCGTTCCGATAATCGTGGCTCCACTAGGATCGTCCGGATCTACAATCAAGAGGCCCGGACTTCCGGCAGCGTATATATAAGTCCCATCGTATGCGAGACCGTAAACGCTTCCGGATGAAACTGAATCCACGAGTTGCGGGTCGAGTGGATTACTCACATCGAGAATTAAAAGTCCGCCAGCGGCATCCGCCACAAAAACTCTCTGGTTTGCGCCATCGGCGAGAACTTCCCACGAGTCGTTGTCACTATCGAATGTTCCTACCAGTTGCGGCGATCCTGGCAGGCTCTCATCTGACGGCGTGACTGAAATTATTTCAAGATTATCCTCTTCGTTGCCCGCCTGGTCTTGCGCCCGAAGCACAATATAATGTTCTTTTCCGTTTTCAAGTCCGTGGACAGTGTATCCGGAATCGTACCCGGAGGCGTTCCATTTGCTCACATCCTCCTCGACCATCGCCGTGGAAAATTCAAACGGTAGCGAGTCGGACCAGTAAACGTTGTAATCGATAGGAGGCGTTTGAGAGTCCGAAGCGTTGTTCCAGTAAATTATCGCGGACGCATAGCGCGGATTTGCTTCCTGGACACCGACAGTCGAATTCCATGTGGGGGGAGTAATGTCGACGCCGACATTGAACGGACCGATCACCTGCGGGAAGTCGGCGTATGGCGCTGTAACCATTTCCTGTGTATCGACATCCTTATAGGTCCGCAATTCAAATGAGAAATCGGTGTCCCCGGTGATTCCTCCCAGGTCAACCTGCACCCATAATCGTGTAGTGCCCAGAAGCGGCGTCAGGTTGTGATTGAATCCATCGAATAGAACACGATTTGTGCCGAGAATTTTTCCTGTCGCGAAAAGATCGTCCTGGTTATCCTTGGAGCCGTTCGGACGGGTTTCCCTGAACAGAAGGCATTCTTTCAATTTGCTGGCTGGCATATCGCCAGTTAGTGTCAGGACAATCCTGTCGAGATGGACGGCTGAATTCGTGTCGATATCGATAAATCCAACGACAAGATTATTCGCACCGACATGGATAAACCCGGTATTAAGCTTTCCGGATGTAACTGTCAGGCGAGGATCGACATAATTGGCGGTCAGCCTGTACGACGACGAATCCCCATAATTTCCTGTTCGCGCCACAACATAAAATGTCTCACCGGTAGTGCAGGGGAGTTGTACTCCTTCATAAGAGGTCGCTGCGTGATTTTCGCCTGCAGATGCCTGGCGTAAATATTCCGGCTGGATGGACGGATCTGAAAAAACCAGCAGGTCCAGACTTTCTCCCCAGGTGTAAATGTCCAGGTCAAATGAAACCGTTCCGTCCTGATCGGCTGTGAATTTGAATAAATCTTCAACATCGTAGTAATCGCCTTCAACTGCATGAAGTGAATCGAGCACATCATTGTCGAATGCAGCCATATCCACAAAACCATCCGGGTCTTCATTTCCTTCATAACGGTCAGAGCCATAACATGCCCGAATGATGTTCACGCGACCATATCCGGTATCGACTTCGAAACCGGGCTCCATGAGATCATCCGCGGTTTCACGCGCCAATTCCCTCAACTGAACATTGTCCAGTTCAGGCAGATAGCTTTTGATCAAGGCGAGAGAGCCCGCGACAACCGGAGCCGCACAGGATGTCCCACCGAAGAAAGACCATCCCTGGCCGTTATAATAAGCCTTATCATTTCCGCCGGCGACAGTGATGTAATCCCAGCCGAAACCCATTAACTCCTGATGTGGACCATAATTCGATCCCCAGCCGAAACCTGCTGCGTTGGAAATCCTGATTTCGTCGATGGGGTCCAGCACCTGCGGTTTGGAGAATGGAGAAGATGCTCCTACACATATCACACTATCCCACGCGGCTGGATATCCGGGTTGATTGGTGTCGTCGTTACCTGCACTCGCAACCAGGATGACACCTGCATTGTAAGCGGCATCCATGGTATTTTTAAGGATTCCTGAATCAAAATACGTGAGCCACGACATACTGATGATATCCGCGCCATTATCTACCGCGTAATCGATTCCAAACAGAATGCTGTTTCCATCCAAAAAGCTGAATTTGATGCCCATCATCCTGGCACCTGGAGCGATCCCGGTACAGCCCTTGTCATTATCCTGTTCTGCGCAAATTATCCCGGCACACGCTGTTCCATGATCTGCTGTCATCAGATTGGGATCATTATTCGCAAAATCCCACCCATTGATATCATCTACAT
>DASWIV010000239.1:0-5793 GCA_036397475.1 bacterium | reverse complement strand
CGGATTCGCCGACGGTGCTACTCCGCCGACAACTACCAGGGGAAGGGCTTTCCTGTCTTTCCTTAATACGGGAATTCCGGCTTCATTCAGCATCCTGACAAGATGAAGGTAATCCAGCTCGAATGAACACGAAATAAAAATCGCGTCGAGTGACCGTATTTCCAGCCCTTCTTCCAGTGTTTTTTTCGGATATTTTCTCCCATCCGATCCTTCGAGAAGGATCCTGTGGGCGACAACTCCGGGATAAGTACCGGTCATGCGCAGAATGGTCTGATACCCCAGGCTCGCCATCGCGACAGGATACGTGTTCGCGTACATCACTCCCACATGTATGGGATTCGATCCTGGATCCTTTTCAGGGAAACTCATTATTTCTTTTGACAGGTCCAATATTAAAAACTACCCAAATAATTCGCCCTGAGGGGCATTACCTTTTATTTTTCCACCCGGATCCTGATCCGGGAATAGTTTCTTCAACATGGCGAGAAACGAATTGGCGTTGTTGGCTGCGTAGCCATAAGGATGATTGTTGAAAATAACGATCACCCCTTCCGCCTTCTTCAGTATTTTATCAGTTTTCTCCATTAAATCATGCAATTCGGCTTCGGAATAATCGTAAGTATATCTCGGGACCATTCCCTTGCCGTACCAGTCGTCCTTATTTCTGCCGTGAAGCCTTAAGTATCCGGGTTCCGACGTAAATGTCGGAGCCCGCGGCGGAAGTTCGCTCAGGTCTGGAGAATCGACACTCGCGACACTAATACCCATATCCTTCATAAATTTAAGCACATCCTTATTCCACCAGCTCTTATGCCTGAATTCGCAGACAACCGGGCTGTCCGGAAAAAATTCCCTTAATTTTTCTATCCAGTGCAGCGCGTCCGATGTGCAATGAAACGATTGCGGAAACTGGGCAAGGTACCCGGCGAATTGTCCACTATCAACGATCGGCTTCACCGCTGTATCGAAAATTGAGGCGTCGTCATTTTCCGCTATTCGCTCATGGGTGAAATTTCCATGCAGCTTGACGACAATCTTTAAATCACCTCCGGTCCTGTCCGGGTATTTTTCGAACATCGATTTTCCGGGTGGACGATAAAATGTCGCGTTTATCTCCACCACATCGAACATCCGGGCATACATTTCCAGCATTTTCGCGCTCGACGTTCCCTCCGGATAGACCTGACCAACCCATTCCGGGTATGAATATCCCGCTGTTCCGATATAGACCGGCATTGCCTCTTAATTCTAGCACGCCTTGTGTTACAATCTCCCCCAACATGAAAATTATAAGGAAACCATCTATCTATCTTATAGCGAAACAGGTCCTGGATCCTGGCGCAATATCCGGATTTCTGTCCGACGAAGAAGTCACGTGGGAAACCGATACGGAAGTTCCCGGAGAACTGATCGCAGAAATGGCAGGACGCCTATGCTACATGAGCTTCGGCAAGGGACGTAAGACAAACGACGAGTACCTCGAAAATATCCTGAAAGTAAAGCATGGATCGGTTACCGAACACGCGGTTTATTCGTTTCTGTTTACCGGAATATCGCGGTCCTTAACCCACGAGCTCGTACGGCACCGTGCCGGATGGGCGTACAGCCAGTTGTCGCAGCGGTATGTCGACGAATCTGACTGTAATTTTGTAGAACCAAATATTATCGCGGAAGATCCTGAGCTTCATGAAATGTTCAACGAAGTTCTGGACCTCATCCGCCCGACATATGAAAAAATGACCGACAGGCTGTCGGAATTAATCAAGGAAAAATACCCGGACGTCACGAAAAAAACAGACCGCAGGAAAATGGCTCGCCAGGCGGCAAGGTGCATTCTCCCAAACGCAACAGAGACAAAAATATTCGTAACAGCAAATGTACGGGCTCTCAGGCATTTCATAGAGTTGCGCGCGAATCCGTCGGCGGAAGTCGAGATCCGCGGATTGGCTGTCGAAGTATGCAGGATGCTTAAGAAAGATTCCCCGAACCTGTTCGGAGACTACGATATATATCAGCTTCCGGACGGTACCGAGGCTGCCCGGACCCAGTTCATGAAAGTGTAATTTTATAATTATTTTCATCAAATTACGGAGTTAAGCCATGCCAAGGCCGTCATTCGAAACTCAGGATGAGAAAAAAATGTACGAGAGAGGGCGAAGGGACGCATTCGAGGAATTATTCAGAAGCTGGTATGCAGATATGCGGGAGCGCGGGGCGTTCCCGGATAAGGATGAAGCAAAATTTGCCCAGTGGGGAATCGAGGTCCTGATGCCGGAAATACAGAAATATCGCGGCCAGGACGACCTGTTCGACCAGCTAATGAACGCATGATCGGACAAACCTGACAGATTCATGGAAGCACCTCTTGTATTAACTCTTCTGATTGCTCCTTTCGCGATCCTGATATCATTTTTCTGGGTCCGCGACCGCTGGGACAAGGAACCCACCCCTCTGCTCTGGCTGCTGCTTGGTACTGGAGGATTCAGCGTAATTCCGATCGCGGTGCTTGGACTGGTCCTTGAAGGAACCGACTTAAACTTCGAGAGCTTTAATAAGATACACCGGATCGCTTTTACATCGTTCATAACGGCAGGGACAATCGAGGAAGGGGTCAAGTACCTGCTTGCGATCCTCATCACGTTCAATCACAAGTATTTTACTGAAGAGTACGACGGCATCTATTACGCAGTGGCGGTTTCACTTGGTTTTGCCTTCGTTGAAAATATCATGTACGTGCTCCAGGGAATCGGTGGTGGCGTGCTCGGCACCGCTATTATCCGTGCCTTCACCGCCGTTCCGCTTCATGCAGCCTGCGGGGTTGTATTAGGATACCATCTCGGAATGGCGAAATTCACAAATGACAGGTCCAGGCAGATTACGATACTCGTGAAGGGACTCCTGGCTGCAATATTTTTCCATGGCATCTACGATTTCTTCGCGTTCTCATCGAGTGGCCTGGAAAAGGAATACATTCCATGGAGCTACATCGCACTTGGCATCACCTTGTTCGTGCTCTGGGCTTACTGCAATATGCTGATAAAGGACGCCATGATCGTATCCGCGCGTCGCCACGGCTTAAAGCATGCGAAAATGATGACACCTGTAAATATCGTAAAGGAGATCAAACGCACGGTACGTGTAGAACCGGCAAATCCGCTTATATCCAGAAAACTGGGGATTTCCTATTGCGACCGGTGCGGGAAAATCGTCTCTCCCACAGCAATTTTCTGCCCGGGATGTGGCTCTGAGATAAACTAGGTATATAATATAGGTGCGACTATCGAAGGTTACAGATGGCAGACATCAACGAAAAATTATCCGACCGCTCCGCTCTTTTATTAAAGACGCTCACACGCCTCTATATTCAGAACGGAATTCCGGTTTCCAGCACCTCGATAAGCAACACGCTTTCAGAGGAAGGGATCACAATTCCTCCATCGACCGTTAGGCTGGAATTATCGGCGCTTGAAAATTCTGGCTACTTCATCAAGACGCATTCTTCCAGCGGACGAGTTCCTACCGCCAATGCGTACAGGATCTATGTCAACAGCCTGGATCCCCACAGCATCACCTCGCCGCTTACCGCCGAGATACTCGACGCATGCAGGGCACTATCGGGTGAGCTTGGACGCCTTCTCGATTACGCCGGAGAGGTCCTGGCGAATGAGAGCGGATGCCTCGGTTTCGTCACCAGCCCGAATCAGAACGAGGCGAAGATCGCTCGTTTCAAGATTGACCATCTCGAAGAAAATATGATCCTCCTTCGACTTGAATTGAAAAGCGGACGGATCTATAGCCACCTTTCGAGGATGTCACCATCCATTCAAAATCTCCGGCTTCCCGATCTCGCGGAGTTTTTATCGGAGCGGACGTCCGGACGTAAACTTGGCGATGTCACTGAATCCGAAATCGAAGCGCTTGTAAAACACCTGGCGGAATGGGGACGCGGATACGACACACTCGTCCATCCTCTGCACGATCTGATAATGGACGCGCGTCTGGGCGAATCTCCACGTACAATCATGTACGGCGCCGCAGGGCTTCTGAAAGCAAGCGGAGACAACGCCGATTCACTGGCACGAGCGGTCGAACTCCTCGACAACAGAACATCTTTCGAGAAAACACTGGGGCAGGTCCCGGGCGACGAAAAGGTCCGGGTTTATATTGGTGGAAGGGAATTCATCCCTGAAAATCGAGGCGACGCGCTGCTTGAATCAATACTTGAGGGATTCGCGCTTGTTGTCGGAACTTATCATCTTCATTCCCGGTCAGCCGGACAGCTTGGAATTGTCGGACCTCTCAGAACACCCTACGAGCATCATCTTGGACTGGTCAGGTCAGTAGCGGATACTATTTCCCGGACACTCATCGCGCGGGAGCTTGGATTCCATTCGAACTGAGGGGGGCGACGTCATCCGCATTCCACGGATCTACATTCCGGCAGATTCAATCCACGACGAAATCACCCTCGACTCAGAACAGTCGCATTACCTGAAAAATGTTTTAAGGACCGCAAAATCGGACGTTATTATATCGTTCGATGGCGCTGGACGTGTGGATATCTGGGAACACGTGGGGGTCGCTGGCGGAAAAGTGACTCTCCGCCATCGCGATTCAGCGTCCGGTCCGCGCAGCGCTCCGATTAATCTCACACTCGCTCTCAATCCGTTAAAAGGCTCGGCTGAGGAAGACGCAATCCGCGCGGCTGCAGCGTTTGAGGTCAATAAGCTCATTCCTGTAATTTTCGAGCGATCGGATATTCCCTGGGATAAAGAGTCTCTAAGTAAGCGACGCGAAAAATGGAGTAAATGGTGCGAAAGCGAAGTCGCCCAGTCGGGGGGTGCGTGGCTTCCTGAGATCGGCGAGCCTGCCATCCTGAAGGAGTTTTTGTCTATAAGCCGGAGTGGATTCATATTTTTTGAAGAGACAACGGCTCCAATCGAACGGCCTGAAATTTCCTCCGGATCAGACATTGTCGCGCTTGTCGGTCCCGAAGGCGGAATTGAAGAAGATGAATTAAATCAGGCGATTTCTTCCGGACTTAAAATAGCCACACTCGGTCCATGGATCCTTCGCGCCAGGCTCGCCGCCTCAATGGTCCCGCTCTGGATTTATTCCCATGTACACTAAATTTGCTTGGAACGCGGAGCTCCAGCTGCGCAAAACGTCGGAGCGCGGGATTCCCATCACGCTCTTTAAAATGATGGTAAATGAGGGATGGGAATCCCATGCTCCGATGTTTGGGCTACAATTGGAAAATGCAAATCCATGTCACGCATTGATTTCAAAATATAATGGACTTATAATTAAAACCTGAAGGTGAGCTATGGCAACCTGGACCAAAAGGATTTGGTTCTATCCTGCAATCTTCATGCGGACGTTGCTGGTATTGATTCTCGGCGTCCTGACAAATGCCGGATGCGGGAATGCGGTTAAGAATCCACTTTCGGTGGACAATTCTCCTAAATTATCAAGCGAAACTCTTGACCGGGCTTTATCAGATTCCCATTATCTTTGGGGAGAATGGGAATTTTACATTGATGAATCACATGAAAATATTGATGTCGTTCCAAGACGGAATTCACGATTTCATCTAAACGCATTAAAATTTCTTGAAGAGTACTGTGCTGACTGCCTGAAAATCACAAACGTCGTAAATAACGGAGACGGTACGATTGACCTGTCTATACGACTGTCTCACCCATTTAAAGGATTTCCTCAATACACTGGCTTCGATGTCAAGGGCATTATCATGTTCGAAGGATCATATGAAATGCCAAATGACTATCCAAC
>DASWIV010000238.1:0-3523 GCA_036397475.1 bacterium | reverse complement strand
CGTAACTGCGTACCCGCTTGCCAGCGGCAGCAATCTGATTGCGTCGGCATGCCTTATATTTAATAAGGCCGATGACGCGGACCTTAAGCCGGACGCTTATGAAGAATCCGCCATTTCAGGATACATCAGGATCACCGCATTAGGGCTTGCATCTATATTGAAAAATATTCAGAAGCTTCGCGGACGGTCTCCATACACCGACGCTGTCCATTCGATCCCCGGCGGAGTATTGATCGCGGATGAAAGCGGTATCGTTATCGACGTAAATGATGCGTTTACCGACCTGACGCGTATTCCCGAATCGTCCCTGAAGGGACGGGATCTGACAAGCCTTCCCATGTTTGGTCCCGACTGCGACTTCATGATCGCCAGGCTTCTTGAAAAAGGCGAGCCGTTTGAACTTGTGTCGAAATTCAATTCCGATGAATCAGGACGTCAATTTAATCCAGGTAATGTCGAAGGCGAGAAAGATTTTGTAAGGCTCCGGGGCACTTCCCTGAAAGACCGGGACGGGAACCCTTCCGGGATGGTGTTATTTGCCGACAATGTAACGGCGGAAGTCATGGCGCAGCGCGAAGTCAGCAAGCGCGAATATAAATACAACCAGGAAATTGAACTTGCCAAACGCCTGCAGCAGGACTTCTTCCCCGAAAACTACCAGAAAAAACGCATAAAGATCTCGACCAAACTTCTCGCCGCATCCGAACTCGCGGGAGATTTTTTCGACATCATTCATCTGGGCCCTAACACTATCGGGTTGATGATCGGCGATGTGGTCGGCAAGGGCATTCCGGGAAGCCTTATGGCCATGAGTGTCCACGCCATGCTGATGAACCAGGCAGGAGCCCTTACTCCCCCGATGAAAGTACTCGAGAGGGTTAGCGATTCGCTTTATCACCAGGTAAAGGGCGATTACTGGTACGCGACATGTTTCTACGCGAAAATTCATGTGACACAACTTACCGTGACATACTCCCGCGCCGGGCATGAGCTTCCATTGTGGTGGCATTGCGAGACTGGCGAGACCGAGTTCCTTGAAAATGACGGCATGCCTCTCGGAATTTTCGGAAACAACCGATACACCACCCAACAGGTAATCCTGAAAGAAGGAGACAGGCTCCTGTTTTACACAGACGGCTTGACCGACACGGTGAATGACGCCGGCGAAAGATTCGGCCACGAGCGTCTGAACGAATTATTCAGGCGATATTCAAGCCTGAGCCAGAGAAACCTCCTTCAGTTGATTGAAGACCAGATCGCTGAATTCCGTGGCGGCCGCGAACAGCTCGACGATATCGCCATCGCTTTGATCTCCGTAGTTCCCGATTCATGGACAACCCTGTCCATACCGCCATATTCATTCCCTGAAGTGCTTGAAGGGCTGATCGACGAGCTTGTGATGAGAGGAGTGGACGACGATATCCGCTTCCGTGTAAGGCTGTCGATCGATGAATGTGTCACTAACGCACATAAACACGGGCATAAGGGCGATCACCGGAAGCCCGTAATTGTAAGCTACATTATCGAGCAGGATAAATTAATTTTCAAAGTGAAGGACAGCGGCCAGGGATTCGATTTCGGACTCATTCCCGATCCGACTCTTGAGGAGAACCTGATGCATCCGGGCGGACGTGGTGTTTTCCTGACCCTTAAGTTAATGGACGAGGTTTCGTTCAACGATGTAGGAAACGAGATCACTGTAATTAAATACTTGCACGTTAAATCTTGAACCTAATCGAAATAAGTATATTCTTATGTTACGCTCCGCATTAAATGGTCGCGGATAATTTGCTGCCTTTGCAGATCAAAACCGAATAAGGAATTATTAAAGAGGAAAAAATGAAACTTACCCACATTATCTCAACGACGATTCTAGCGATAATACTGCTTGGATTTCCCGCATTCGCCGAAACCTATGTCATCCCTACCCTTCCAGACCTTCCGGGTCCGGACTGGAATGCTGGACGGTCTGTTACTTACTCAGCCGGGTTTACAAGTAATTCACTCGACACCACCTTCGACCTGCGTATCGCGGTCCTTGGCACCGAAACAGACTCCGCGACAAACCAGACCCTTTACTGGCTTGAAACCGACTTTTTTAACTTTGGAAAAATTCCCGCTGAACTGAATGAACATTTTATGACGGAATTTGGTGAGCCTGCGGAAGAAATCAAGCTGAACATGCTTATTCCAAAATACGATCTGACCACACTTTTCCACGATCCGTCGCAGGCATACAAAGACTTCACCGAGCCGGGATTTGTCCGGAAGCTTTACTTCCAGTTCAATAACCAGGCTCCGTACGATGTCGACACAACCATGATTGTAGGATTGATAATCCCCTACACGGTCCAGAGTATGCTTGGTACGGCGACTCCTCCCGACTTCGTCAGCGAAAGAAATATCGGGATTGAGCTGGTCCAGAGCGCGGATGATTTCACGACCGAGGTAAGCGATGGCGAAACTACTACCGACGCCGGCACATTCAACGGAAGAAATTTCTCCTTCACTTCCAATGGAAGCGACGGGGCGTCGGGCTACGCGTTCCTGTCTAATGCAATCGGAATTCTGCCCCTGGTAATGTACACCTGCGACTGGCTGGAATCAGGCGACCCGAACCATATGGAGCTTGAACTGGTCGAAAAACTGGACAGCGGAGCTGCCAGTATGATCCATGGCGACCCGGTTGTTCTGGATCTGAATTCCTTCCTCTACGGAACCAGTTAATTTTTTAATCAGGGCTCCAGGGGGTTGCCGGATTAAGACAATCGGATATAATCTAATATGGTTTAATCCCGTTTCGGGAAAATCGAGTTATGAGTAAAATCTTACCCGATTGCCCGATATTATTAACGTCAAAGATATTTTTATATCCAAGGAGTTTTCAATGGAGATCAAATACCGGGAAGAAGGAAACGTACTTGTCATCGACGTGGTCGGAGATCTCGATGCCAGGAGCGCCGGCGACTTAAAACTCGCTCTTACTGAAAAGATCGAGAATGGGAAAGTATGGGTCCTTATGAATCTTTCCGAAGTGCCATATATGGATTCTGCCGGACTCGGAGTGCTCGTCAGCGGTCTCAAAAACACCAATCGCCAGAATGGCGATCTCAGATTGTGGGGTCTTCAACCCGACGTCAGGAACATATTCGAGCTCACCCGCCTGAACAAGGTATTCCAGATTTTCGAGGATGAAAATCAGGCCCTTTCAAGTTACTGACCTGAATCAAAAAAGTAATTTATTTACAGCCCCGCACCGAGGCTGTTTTTTTACGTCCGGAGGATTATTTTTCTGAGGTCTTATCCAGCGACGAGAGTTTCTCCAGTTCAATATTAAGAACCTCAGAAATGTGCGACAGTATTTCCTTCGCTTCATCGACTTTCCAGTGAGGTTCCCGTCCGGACATCATCGAATCCTGGATACGCCTTCCTAGGTCGGTAGCATAAGCCTCCACTTCCGACCTGAATTCGTCGCCCCTCGATTCAACCCTCGCGATTATCTCCTTCACATCGCTTGCCCCGG
>DASWIV010000237.1:0-8086 GCA_036397475.1 bacterium | reverse complement strand
GGCCTGCATGGGGCTTTTACCCATCTCCGCATGGCGATAAATATTTTCAAGCACAACGATCGCGTCGTCGATCAGCATGCCGACCATCAGTGAGAAAGCGAGCATGGTGACATTGTTCAGCGAAAAGTTGAACATCTTCATAAAGATGAAGGTTGTAACAAGACTGGTCGGAATCGTCAGGGCTGCGATAATTGTAGTACGTAAATTTCCCAGGAACAGAAGGACAATCACGATCGCGATAATCGCACCGCCAACCACATGGCCCTGCACCTCATGATATGAATCCCTGGTGTAGTTCGAGTTGTCGGCCGGGATCTGAATGTCCAGTCCCGGAGGAGCTTCAGCCCGTAATTCGTCGATAACTTTATACGCGGCGTCAGCGACATCGATCACATTCCCGCCGGATTTTTTGATCATCTGCAGTCCGATGGTGGGCTGGCCGTTCAGCCTGGTGATGCTTCTCTGGTCTTCTACTCCATCCTCAATGGTCGCTACATCCTTCAGCCTGATCAGGGTGTCATGTCTCGTGCCGACAATTATTTCCTTGAATTCGGGGACGGAATTCAATTCACCGGATGTAATGACGAGAAATTCCCTGTCGCCTGTCTCGACACGTCCGCCCGGGATCTCGACATGTCCACGCTGGATAGCGGAAACAACCTCCTGTACACTGATTCCCTGTGCGGCCATTTTATCGGCGTCGAGCCAGATCCTTACCTCGCGGTCTCTCTGTCCGAATACATTCACGCGCCCGACACCGGTAATGCTTTCAAGGCGCGGTTTGATAATTTCGTCAACGTACTCGGCAAGGTCCTGCAGGTTTAAATTGCCAGATACCGTTACGGTCAGTACCGGTTCCGCATGGACATCAAATTTTTCAACAACCGGAGTCTCAGCGCTATCGGGCAGGCTCTGCGTCAGCCTTGCCATGCGGTCCCTGACGTCCTGTGCCACAACATCGATATCGACTTCAAGTTCGTACTCGATAGATACCTGGCTGACATTTTCCGCCGACGTACTGTTGAGGTTTTTGATCCCCGCGAGAGTCGCTACAGATTCCTCAATTTTATCTGTGACCTCGGTCTCGACAGTTTCAGGGTCAGCCCCGGGATATGCGGTTACTATCGAGAGGAACGGGAATTCGACATTCGGATTTTCCTCGATGCCGATATCCCTGAGTGAGAGAAGGCCGAATATCGCAAGCGCTAATGTCACCATAAGCGCGAAAACCGGACGCGCGATTGAAAGATCACTTAAAAACACTAATCTTCACTCTCCTGTCCGGATTCCGGCGCGTTACCCGAGTCGACAGAGCTGGAGTTCCCATTCATGATTCTGATTCCAGCACCGTCGGACAGGTACCTGTTCCCAACTACGATTACTGCATCTTCATGTGTCAACCCATCGAGAATTTCGATAGTGCCATCCTCGACAAGGCCGGTTGTTACCGTGACACGCCTCGCGGTATCGCCATCGGCGATAAAGACTATATTTTCGTTTTCCAGTTCGATGACCGCCTCTTCGGGAAGCAGTATCGCATTGTCATGGATTATCAGCGGGATCCTTACGCTGCCAAACATGCCGGGCATAAGGCATCCGGTGCCGTTATCGAGAAGGCAGATAATTTCCACGGTTCTGGATTCGGTATCGATCTCCCTCCCGATCCGTGTGATTGTCGCGGAAATTTCCTCATCGCATGACTGGAAATTTACGTAGACGCTCATCCCGACCGAAATGTGCCCGATTATCGCTTCCGGAAGATCGAAGTGTATTTCGAGATTTTCATAGAGTCCTTCGCCCGACGCGATCAGTTTATATACCGGTATTCCCGCGGCGGTGACCATACCCGGATCCGCCATTCTCGAAGTAATGTATCCGGAAAACGGCGCACGGAGTGTCCCGTCTCCAATTAATTCAGCGAATTGCAACGCCTGGTCGGCAGCCGCGTCGACTCCAGACCAGGCGGCTTCCGCCTGTGCGCGTGCGGCATCGGTTGATTCCTCCGCCTGTCTCAAGCCCAGTTCAGCGCTTTCAAGTGATAACTGCGCCCGCTCGAATTCCGCCTGTGTCGCGACATTGTCTTCATGCAACGCCTGCATGCGATCAAAATCCCGCTGTGCCTGTTCAAATGAAGCCCTGGCCAGGTCGACCTGCGTCGTGACCGCATCGGCCGCAATATCCGCAGCTATTGCCATGCTTCGCGCGGATTCTTCCGACGATTTCGCGGCATTGAACTGGGCTGCGAGTGTTGATGTATCCACCTTGCCAAGATATTGGCCAGCGGTTACGTAAGCTCCGTCATCAACCGCGAGTTCCAGGATACGGCCGTTCGCCATGAACGAAAGGTCAGCTTCCAGCGGAGCGCGAAGCTCGGCTGTCGTGCCATGCCATTCGGTAATTGTCCCGACCAGAGGAGTCTGTGTCCGCACGACTATCTTTGGAACTTCGGCAACTTCCTCCACAGTGTCTTTTTTTTCTCCGCATCCCGATAGCGTGAATATGAGAAATATGATAGTGAGAATTTCTATGTTTTTCATGTTCTTCATCTTTTTCTATTCCACGGTCTGTCCCGCTTCAATGATCGCAAGTAAATCTTCTACAGTCATCCCGGTCGCCCTGCCAAGCTGGGAGACCGCACGAAAATACTCATGTGTGTAAAAGACCGTTCCTGCCGAAAGGCGCACGTACGCCGCTTCCGCGCTCAGCACATCTGTCATTGGTCCAAGTCCCTCTTCCTGCCTGCGTTGCGCGACACGGAATGCTTCCTCCGATTGGGTCAGCCCTTCGGCCGCGAGATTTATATTTCCAAGCTGTGTGGTCATATTCAGGTATGCCCACTCCACGTCTTTGAATATTGCCGATCTTGTTTCGTCGATCCGGATTTCAAGGAGTTGTTTCTGTTCGCGGAGCGAATCAGCCTGTTCGTCCGCCGCGCCAAAATCGTAGAGGTCCCAGAAAATACTTATACCGCCCGACAATTCAGAGTTGCTTCCGAAATCGCTGCCGCCGCTGAAGTCGGGTTCCGATCCGCTGGCTGAAAAATCCGCGGTAAGATCAATCTTTGGCATCCTCTCGGAATAAATCGCGTCGATGCTGGCGTCGAGAGAATCCATCTGCGCCTGCAGGTCTTTTAATTCGGGTCGATTCTCAATTGCCCATTCATTCAGGGTTTCAAGCTCGAACGGTATCGGCAGGATGGGGTAATCGATCGGAAGCAATGTCCATCGACTTCCCGGCTCGGCACCAATCAGGGTATTAAGGGTTGTCTGAGACGTTTCCGTCATCCTCAAAAACTCCGCTTCCTTCTGGGCAGCTTCATTCCTCGCTACCTGTACTGACAAAAGGTCGTTCAGTGGGATTATTCCAGCGTCGTACTGCGCCTGTGCAGTACGCAGGACCTCATCGAAATGAGCGAGTGAAGCTCTCTGTATCGCCAGGCCGCCGAAACTTTCGCGTGCGGCGCAGAAAGTGTCGATTACCGAAACTTCTATCAACGCCTCCGCCTGGTCGAGTCGATGTTCTGCCGACAATTCCGACGCTTCATTCAGGCGGCGTTGAATCGATCTCATTCCGCCCAAGTACAGGGGGTAAGAAAAATTAAAGCCGACCCGGTAAGTATTCAGGTTGCCAAGCGTTACTTCCATCCCGTCGCCGACATCGACCGTGGATACATCCGCGAGCCTGGTGTAAGAATAATTCATGCTCAGGTCGGGAAGGAATCTCGCCATTGCAGATCCGCCCGACTCGTTCGCTATTTCGATGGACTGCTCTGCGATCCTGATCGTGTATCCATTTTCGAGCGCGAAATTGATGCAGTCGTGCAGTGTAAGTAACTGGCCGCCTTCCATATCGGCAAGATATGTAAGTGGGCGGTTTGGGCCCTGGTCATTTCCGGCGTCCGGGTCGAGCATTTCAGAAATATCCTGCTCAGCAGGCTCTTCAACAATCTCGGCGTCGGCTAGAAGGAGGTTATCCATGCCGTAGGATGCGATTCCCGTCACCAGGAACAGGGAGAGGGATAATATTAACGCGAAGGCAACGCGGACATTTTCTTTTGATTTACCGTAGAACATTAAAACTTTCACCTTGTTCATTTCATGATGCCGTCCAGGAACAACTCGCCCAGCTTATCGATTGCGGCATCGATGTCGATCTCCTCGGGTTTTTCAAGCCATTTGACAATTACCCCGTTAGTGAACCCTCCGAACGACGCTTTCAGTATCGAGGCGGAGACATCTTTCCGGAACTCGCCTTTCTTCTGGCCGTCCTCAAAAATTTTCGTTATCAACTTAGAATATTTTTCGGCATGTACAAGGTGCTCATCGATGAAGTGAGAGGATAACTGGAGATGAAATCCCTTGAATTCATTGATGAAAATTTTCGCGAATTCCCGGTTGTCCCTGAACAGCTCCATCTTGGACCTGGTCAGTTTTCTGATTTTGACGCTCGGGGAATCGTCCCCTGCGATGACCTCGTTCAAAGCATGAAATACCGAGCTCATCTTCCGCTTTACCATCGCGCAGAATATCGCTTCCTTGCTGTCGAAAAGCTGGTAAAGGCTTCCCTTGGCAAGTTCCGATTGTGCAGCGATATCAGAGACAGTTGTTTTTTCGAACCCCTTATCCGCAAAGAGATGCTCGGCTGCGTCGAGGACAAGGTCTCGCCTGAACGCTTCCTCGCGTTCTTTGCGGGAAGGTGTCGAGCTCTTTGTTTCTACTGTTCCTTTAGGGTTCATAATTTTGACCGAGCGGTCATTATAATGACCAGTCGTTACAAATTCAATACAATTCAGAACCTAATCGAATTTTTTTTTACTCTCTGGTATATTTCCCATGCTATGCCGCTATCACCCATTGAAAAACTCTCATCAATTCCGATCGAGCAGCTTCCATCGAAGATAGCGCGTCTCGGAGTCTCGTTCCTGATAAGGAGCACCGAGGAATGGCACGCGAGGGCTGGAGGATTGCAGATTAAACCATCCATCCTGAGTTCCCTCATCAGCGGAGGGTCGATCACGCCGGGCGATTCGGCTATTCAGATCCTCAACCATATGAATTCCAAGGTTCGGATCGACGACGCAGCGCTCAAAATTTTCGGTGAGCAATTCCCGACAGAACGCAGCGCGCTGATCTCTGATGCCGCGAACACTTCGTCCGGAAGATTTCGCATCCTGGGAAAAAATATAGACTTCTCCCGCGGAATCCACTGGAATTACGATTCCGCCAACGGGTATTACTTTGAGCCGACAACGTTCTACGCCAACATCAAACATTCCGATCCAAAAGGCGGCTACGATATCAAGTACCCATGGGAGCTTTCCAGGCTGCAGCATTTTCCCAGGCTGGCGCTGGCGTACAAATTGACCGGGGACGAGATGTTTCTCGACGCCATGTTCAACCAGATGAGGAAGTGGAACCTGGTTAATCCACCGGGTTTTGGTCCCAACTGGGCATGCACCATGGATATAGCGATCCGGGCGGCGAATCTCGCCATTGCGTGGGGGATAATCGGCGGGAATTCTCATTTGACCGAAGAATTCCACCAGGAAATCGCGTGCACCCTGATTGAACATGGACGGTTTGTCAGGACACACCTTGAATGGTCGGACGAGTTGACATCGAATCATTACCTTTCAGATATAGCCGGACTCGCAATTCTCGGTTCGATTCTTTCTCCACTCATTAATGAAGCGACCGGATGGATCAAATTTTCAAAATCGGAACTCGAAAAAGAAATTCTCAAGCAGGTGAATCCCGACGGAACCGATTTTGAGGCGTCGACAAGTTACCATCGACTGGCGATGGAATGTTTTCTTGTAGCTGCAATTTATATTGAGAGGTCCGGACTTTCGTTCAGTGATGAGTATAAAAATCGACTCGGGTTGATGGCAGAATTTCTGCGGGGTATTACAATGCAGGATGGGACGTACCCGTTGATCGGCGATAATGACAGCGGAACATTGATAGGGCTTCATCCGCATGAGAAAACAAATTTGAATTATCTTCTGGCTTTATGCGCGGCGTATTTCGGCGATTCTAGCCTGAAGCCTGACAGCCTGAAAGCGTCTCCGGAAATTCTCTGGCTTCTCGGCGAAGAAAAATTAGCGGAATTCAAATCGCTGGAAAATACACCGCGTCCCGATATGGTTTCTAACCCCGATTTCGGATTATGGCTAGCGCGTAGCGGGGATAATGTCGTCAGTTTCAGGAACGGACCTGTCGGGCAAAAGGGAAACGGCGGACATGCGCATAATGATTACCTGTCGTTCACATTGGCATATAACGGCAAACCTTTTTTCATTGATCCGGGATCAGGCGTATATACTTCAAATCCCCAGCGCCGGAATAATTATCGCTCGGCTTTTTCACACTCGACAATAATCATTGATAAAAAGGAGCCAAATGCATTTGTCGATGGAAATCTTTTCACACTGCCATCGAATATCAGAACAGTGGCGGAAATGTCCGAGGCTGGCGGAATTGTCACATTCCATGGGAAGATATTCGGCTACGGAGGCTGGAATGAGGATGAGGTTTCAATTGAGAGAATTCTCCGGTTCAATAAGTCAACCGGGAAGATAGAAATCGAGGACTCCATTAAGCTTGCTCCACATCTGACAGATATTCCAATCGAATGGAGATTTCCGGTTATGCCGGGGATGGAGGTCCTGTTTGAAAATCATGCCGCTAAACTTGTCGACATGACATCGGGATCAAAGGTCGTAGAGCTTGTTTATCCCGATAACTGGGCAGCGAAATCGATGAAGACCGTTTATTCTCCCGAATACGGGGTGGAGAAACCGAACATCACGATAAGGCTGCGCCCATCTGCAAGAGCATACAGTGCGCAATTTATTATTCGTCCGCTAACGTCACAGTAATCCATGGCACGCAAGGCGATAATCTGCGAGTACCACACGTGGGATTCAATCTTCCGCATTGGAAATCATCACTACGCGCGGGAGCTTATTGCCGGAGGATGGGATGTGCTGTGGATCTCTCATCCGGTGAGTCCGATACATGGAGTGAAAAAGGAAAACGCGGACCGTATGGCGATCGCAAGGTCGGTTCCGGTCAGGCATACAAATGGACCTCTTGAATATATTCCGCTGACGAATCTTCCGTTTCTTAATAAGCCGTTTCTCAATTCAATCTGGGTACTTGATAACACCCTCAATATGACATCGCCGTCAGTTAAAAATGTTCTTGAAAAAACAGGATTCGCGGCACCTGATCTTTTGTGGATAACAGATACGTCGATGCACTCAATTACAGGTATGGTGAATCCGGGAAAACTGGCTGTACGCATAGCCGATGACAATACGCGATTCAGGGAAATGCCGGGCTCGCTACGGTACGCCGAAAAAAAATTGTGCGAAAAGGCGGACACGATTTTCGTGACATCGTCGCCGCTTTATGAATCGCACCATGAAACTTATGGGGGTAAAGTCCATCTACTCAGGAACGGAGTGCAGTACGAGCATTTCCAGGGCGAGTATGAAAGACCGGAGGAGTTCAGGGGGATCGAAAATCCGATCGCGATTTATGTTGGAGCAATTGAGGAGTGGTTCAATGTCAGGTGGATCGAGAAGCTTGCGTCGGAGAGGAAAAATATTTCAATAATTTTGATTGGACTTGTTGATCGTGATCTTCATAATCTGAAGAAATTCGACAATGTACATATTCTGGGACCGAGGCCGTACAGGTCGATTCCCGCGTATTTGAATCATGCCGACTGCGGGATAATTCCATTTCACAGGACTGAGCTTGTGGAGAGCGTGTCGCCGATTAAACTGTTCGAGTTTTTCGCGTCCGGACTGCCGGTAGTGACGACGTCGTGGAATGAACTTGAGAGTCTGGGAAGTCCTGCGACGCTGTGTAATTCGATTGATGAATTTGTGGCGAATGTTTCAAAGGCAATTGATGATAAAATGAAAAAGAGTAACGGGGAGAAGTACAGGGAATACGCAAAAGGAAATTCGTGGCACGCGAGATTTTCAGAGGCGATGAATGTATTGGGATTCTGATAAAGCCGGGGAGGAAGTATGCGGAAGACAATCATTTTTTTAATTGTTATTGTTCTTACA
>DASWIV010000236.1:0-20261 GCA_036397475.1 bacterium | reverse complement strand
TCCCGGAGAAGACTGGCGCGACGGGTTTGGGAGCTATGACAGCTTTATAATTAAATTTGACCCGGATGGTAACCGGCAGTGGGCATGGAACTGGGGCGGACCTGGAATGGATATGGGTATGGCCACAGTAGCTGACAGCGCCGGAAATATTTTCGTTTGCCATGACTACGAAGGCATGGTGGACCTGAATCCGGATGTTGGAGTCGATGAATTCATTGCTGTTGGAGCAACCGACGTAGCATTGACGAAATACGACCCGGATGGGAATTACCTGTGGTCGGTTTCATTTGGTGGCGAAATGATGCTCATGAGTACGGCAATTACGATGGATTCTATGGAAAACATCATAATAACCGGTGATTTTGGCGGAGAGGTGGATTTTGATCCCGGTCCGGGAGAGGATATCCAGACTTCACCTATGGAAATGAGCGTTTTCTGTAATAAGCTTGATAAAGACGGCAATCATCTCTGGGCGAATGTCTGGGGAGGAATGATGGCCGGAATGCAGGTTGCCGTAGACAGCATGGACGGCATTTATGTCCCTGGAGATTTCATGGATATGGTCGATTTCGATCCTGGTCCGGGAGTAGATGATCGCATGTCTTATGAAATGACCGGAGACTTTTTCATCACCAAGTTCGATGCGGACGGCAATTATGAGTGGACAAATACGTTTGGCGGTCCAATGAATGAGATCGGCTATGGAGTGGCGATTGATCCTAATGACAGGATTTATGTAACTGGAATGGCATCGGGACCGTTGGATCTGGCACCAGATTCGGGATTATGCGAGATGGAGTCAGATATCGAGAATACATTGGGCGATACTGACGCTGCAATTATTAAGTACATGCCAGATGGCTGCTGGTAAAAATTAGCCGAAACAGCGTTAATTAAACAAATAACCGCCGGAAATTAGTGATTATTCAAGTTTCCGGCGGTTTTTTCATGTATAGTTAAATATTTGGTCTTGACAGCAAGTGATATAATTTTGTAAAGTATTATCATAGGCATTCTAATTCGGGCTTACTCGCCCAACTGTTGAACGGATTTATTTGACCTTTTTCCAAGCTTTAACCGATTTACTAAGACGTTTTGCATCTGTTTGAGGTAATAAACTCTAGCTGTAGCGAATAAGGGACTTTTCCTGACCACGCCAGATAGGGATTAAACTAACACATACGCTTAGGAGGCTGCTATGAATCGATGGACAGCGCTATTCGCGATTGTAATCGTTTTTTTCGCGATTAGTTGCTCCAGTGGCGGGAATACACCGGTAATTCCCGACAATACTGGAACAAATTTAACTGGTAACTCCGCGGTAGAAACTACTGGCTCTGACCAGGGTAATTATCTGTGGGGATACTACTCCGTTTATATCGATGTTGAAAATCAGACCGTTGAATATGTGGCGAAGAGAACCACTATGTTCAACGCCAACGTGGTGACGTTCCTGAACGGCAATCCTGCCGCGCTACAGTTTGATATAAACGATACACCGGTTGGCCCTGATTATATCGATGTCGATATCGACGTAACGATTGTACACCCTATACCGGGTTTAACTCAGTATAACGGTTACGACGTCATGGGCGTCTTCATTGGCGATGGCTCTGGCTCCGTAAACGGACTTGCGACTCCTGCAAACGGAACCGACCAGTACCTGTTCAATGCCGACGGATATACCAGGTGGTTTAACCCGTCAGAATTCGGCGGAGAACTTCCCCTGATGTCGTTCACGGACGGAATATTCGCGTCCAAGGAATACAGCGGTTCTTCGGTCGTCAACCCTTACAAGTATTTTGCTGACGGGCTCGGAGCCAGTGATGATCTATGGTCTTTCCTGACAAGCACATCGGATAACGGTGTCTTCGCATCAGGATCATCTAACACCCGAAATTATCTTCTCAGGTTCCCCAACTCGGCAGGCGTACTGTATGATTATACGGTTGTCGCCTCATGGCAGGGCGAGGACCCTGCTGATCATCCCGCAAATACAACCGAGGCCGTGGCAATCAGCACGACCCAGACACCGGACGTATTTTACGTTCCAGATGGCAGCGACCAGGGCGGAAGCCTGATCCTTGACATTGACGTATTTGGCTGGGAAATTCAGCCTACATCCCTGGCAATTGAATCCACGGTCTTCTCCGGACAGCAGGAATTCGATGCTGGTACCGTTGTAACAGGCGGAAATGACCAGTTCTCAACTTATCATGTGGAAATTGCCGAAGATGGAAGCACTACCAGTAATTATGGAAACGAATTCTGGGTAATCCTGAAATACGACGGATATGATTACACCAATGAATTTGGCGTCTCGAACAGCGCGAGTGCACCGCTTGCCGGGTACTTCCGGTCAGATATGGAAGTTCTAACCGAGCAGCCATGTCCGGAAACAATTTACTTCAGCTCGTTTGAGGCAGGCGCGGAAAGTTCTGAGTGGACAACCGCTGCTCCTTACTGGGCATGCGATTTCTTTGGTGGAGCCATAAACTCCAAGAGCGCAGGCTGCCTGTGCTACGATTATCCCGCATCAACGCATTACGCATACAGGACAAATGGTTTCACCGTTCCTGAATGCTGGGATGATTCCGGCGGAATAACTCTCAGGATTAACCACCAGGTCAGCCAGGAGAGCGGCTGGGATACCGCAAGGCTGATAATCAGCTCTTCACCCGGACCGAATTTCTTTGGCACCCAGTTGTACAACTTCACCAGCGGATTTTTCCAGGGCGATACTTTCATCAACCTGACATCCCAGGGTGTAACTCCGGGTGATACCTTCTACCTGACATTTTTCCATGGTGGAGACGACAGCCTGTTCAACTGCAACTTTAATGGTGGTGGGGACGGCTGGACGATTTACGAGATGGAGATTAACTAGATATTTCTCCAGATTTGATATTTAATCGCCCCTGCATGCAGGGGCTTTTTCTTATATCTTTTCAAACAGTATTATATTGTTGATAGTCCCCGATAACTCTGATATCATTTATACGCGAATAAGTAACGGACGTAAAATATCTCCGCGATCCGGACAATGTAACAATATGGAGGTTTGACATGAGGCATAGCGCGTATCTGCTCATTCTATTAATCTATATCCCGGTTTTGTCGAGCTGCAATGGTTCGTCAGGCAAGGTCACCGATCCCGGGTTAAGTGCGAATCAAAATTCCCGCAATATCCTGCAAGGAAGCACTTTATGGGGATTTTATGATCTTGCGGTTGATGAGGATAATAGCACTATTGAAATTCTTGGTGACAGGACCGCTGAATACACTGCGAATATTGTCACATTCCTGAACAATAATCCTGCTAACCTCGGCCTGGTGATAAATTCATTTGAAAATACCGGGACATCCATTGAGATTGATATGGATCTGTCCATCACACACCCTGTTAATCTGGATGGGTTCCAGGCGTATGATGTAAGGGGAATTTTTATCGGCGACGGTTCAGGAGTAATGGGTTCCAATGACATGCTGATGTACCCCGTTCCCGGGAAAGACCAGTCGCTTTTGAATCCTGACGGATACAGCCGATGGTATAACCCGACCGAATTTACCAATTCGGGATTATTTGGATACACGCAGGGAAATATCAGCGACAAATCGTACATGGGTTCCGCTACCCTGAATCCGTACAAATATTTCGCGGATAGTCTGGGTCCCGATGATATGCTTGATCAATATTTTGATCCCGGAACGGCAGAAGGCATTTTTTCCCCGGGAATGACAAACAGAAGAAATTACGCGCTAAGTTTTCCCATCGATGGTCCCGGGCTTAAATTCAACTACGCGGTCATTGCAAACTGGAACGGCATAAAGGCGGAGAAACACCCGTCGCACGCAAAGGAAGCTCAGGTTGTAACCGCTGATATTGCGGAAGACCTGTATTACGTGGACGACACGACCAAAGGCGGGTATTTAATCGCGAACCTGACTGTGTTCGACTGGTTTACAGGCTCCGATGGAAGCAAGGTTGATAATTACAATATCATCCTTGAAAGTTCTGTACTCTCATCCCCCTACACCTTGACAGGTGAAGAAATGAATCCGATCTCATCGGGAAATGGGATGAACACATTCCACATCAGTATTCCTGCCGACAATCTTCAAGCCCTGGAAGGTAATGATTTGTGGGTCCTGGTCGAGTATCCCGGTACTAACTATTCCAACAAATTCCATGTGCCGAACGACCTGATCACTGAGCCAATAGTGGCTGCCTTCAATTTCGATGTTCCGGTCATGGATTTTGTGCCACAGCCGGTCATTGAGATAACCTCGCCGTCGGAGGCCGGTGATTACGGATATGGAGTTCCTTTGGAAATAGAGTGGATCTCCACTTATTATCATGGTGCGGTCGACCTTTTTTATTCGACCGATGATTTCGTCTCGGATATCAACATGATTGCCGGGTTCGCTGAAAATAGCGGCATGTTCACATGGAATATGAAGCCATGCGACCTTTCCGGAGAAATAAAGATAAAAGTTGCGGTCTCAACGGATGAATCTATAGCTGACGTCACCGAAAATCCAATTAATATTGTGGATTCAGGCTGGGCCATGTCTTACGGTGATGACGTAGAACAATCCGGAATGGCCCTCGCGACAGACCCCGACGGAAATTCCTATATTTCAGGCACAGACGCATTCAATGCCTTCCTGACGAAGGTAAGCCCATGCGGTGAAGTAGCATGGCATGTAATCTATGGCGACAATTTTGGATCCGGCGGAGTAACCACTATGGGTGTCGCGGTCAATGGACTTGGAGAAATCTATGTTACGGGCGATTTCTTCGGGACTACAGATTTCGACCCTGCAGAAAATGTGGTCGAAGCGACCAGCAATGGTGGACGCGACGTCTGTGTGAGCAAGTTTGACTCCGACGGAAATTTCCTGTGGGTGCGCACATTCGGAAGTCCCGAGCTAACGGGCTTTTCAGGCGACACCGGCTGGCAGATCGCGACAGATGATTTCGGCAATGTTTATGTTGGCGGAAGATTTGTCGGGACGGCGGATTTCGACCCCGGTCCGGGAGAAACCCTGCTTACAAGTAACGGCGATTACGATTGTTTCCTGGTGAGTCTGGATTCCGACGGTAATTTCAACTGGGCGCGCACATGGGGAGGTATGGACTACGATGTATCCTTTGCCGTAAATTCAGACGGACTTGGCGATGTTTATATTGCCGGTTGGTTTACTGGCAGCGTGGATTTCAAAACACTGGGTGCAGATGATATTCATACGGCTGCCGGAAGCCACGACGATTTCATAACACGCTGGGATTCAGATGGAAACCTGCTCTGGACACAAACCTGGGGAGGTCCTGATCCTGATGAATGCCATGGTGTCTTTGCTGATGCAAATGGTTATGTTTACTGCTCCGGCGGATTCATGGGCACGTCAGACTTCGATCCGGGACCCGGTGTTGATGACCATTCATCAATGGGTGGACCTGATATTTTCGTGACAGCTTATGAATCAGACGGCAACTGGAGATGGGCAAAAACTTGGGGCGGAGAAATGATGGATATGTCGGGTATGGGAGGAATCTGTACCGACAGCATGGGCAGCGCTTATGTTTCAGGCATGTACATGGGCTCTGTGGATTTCGATCCCGGTTCCGGTGTGGATATGCTGATGCCTGTTGGCGGCATGGACTCATTCCTGACAAAATTCGATTCAGATGGAAATTACCAGTGGACCCAGTCATGGGGCGCGATAACCGATGATATGTGCTGGGGAATTTTCCCGGATATGAGTGACAACGTTTACGCTCATGGAGATCTTCAGCTCTCAGCTGATTTCGCTCCGAACGATAATGGCACTTGTGGTGAATACCAGCGTGAACTCACGTCGCAGGGATCAACGGATGTCTACCTGGTGAAATTCAATTCCGATGGCTGCTGGTAAGCCTTCCCTGCCCTGCAAAAAGATAAAATTGAGCCCGGCTTTGATGCCGGGCTTTTTTCTGTTTATTCGTTGTAGATCTTCTCGTCGATCAGGGTTTCCTGTACCAGCCGTCCCTTGGGGTCGAAACAGAAGTACTTGAAATGTTTCTTGTGCTCGATCTCAACCATCTTCTGCCCGGTACGGTTTTTCTCGACCGTGCAGATTACCCACTGCTCGAATTCCTTCATTTTCGATGGGTTATAGATGACATTCTGCTTTGAAATGATCTTTGATTTATCGTTCAGGATCAGGCAGATGTCGGCTTCGTAGTCGATCGCGGATGAGCCTCTCAGGTGGAATATATGAAGCCTTTTTGCCTTCAAACCTTCCCTGTCAGCCGCGACAACCGCGAAGATCGGTATTTCTGTCGATAATGCAAGGTCCTTGAGACCCTGTGTAATAAATGTGATCTTGTCATCCTCGGTTGTGGGTTCGGGAAATACCGGAACTTTCTGAAGGTAGTCGATGAACAAAACTACATTTCCGTAATTCGCCTTCGCTTCCAGAACCATACTTCGGATTGACTGGATGGTGGTCTTGATAGAGTTTCCCTTGTAGAAGTGCAGGTAGTCCTTATATTCATCGAGTTTCTGCAGGACCATTTTGCCCCTGTGGGAGTTCCTCAACAGGTCCGAGAAACCGATCTTGCCATCGCTGGCAAGTGTAATACCCTCGATAACGTCCCTCTCAGTCAAACCATGGTCAAATGGTGTTACTCCGACCGGATTTATGCTCTCGAGAGGGATCAGCCTCTTGAAAAGGTATGATGTGTCATGCTCGTAACAAATATAAAGGCAGTGCGCGGCCTTCTTGTGGGCAATGTTTCTAGCCATCTGCATCGCCATGATTGTTTTTCCGACACCCTGCGCTCCACCGATAAGAATCAGCTCTTTAGCTCCTGCGCCTGATATGGTTTTGTCGAGAACATCGAAACCTGTTTCATATGTCTGGAAACTGGATTTTAAACCCTTTTCGGTCTCGGCATGGATATTGTGCATTATTTCAGAAACAGACTGGGGCCTGTCCGATGATACGTCGCCTGACTTCGCAATTTCTTCCTGTACGAAATTAACGATCGATTTTGGGTCGCGACGGCCGTCCTTAACCATTCCAAGTGCAAGTTCCAGTGTGTGCCTGAATTGTTCCCTTGTATGGTAATCCCTGAGGGAATGGACAAGTGTCGGAAATTCCTCTGCGGTCAGCTCACTGCTCGTGGAGAGCTCCGACCAGTATTCATTCGCCCCGAAAGACTGCCACACTCCATTTTCTTCCATCCGACGCTGTATGGACGATGCGTCAATTTCATCGCCCGAGATCAGGCAATCGAATGCCGCCTGGATAACCGGCCTGTGCCGCGATGTATATGTGACCACTGGTGGTCCGAATTCCTTAAGCATCCTTGCCAGGTCGACACTCGGCTTCTTAAGGAAAACACCAAGAAGTTCTCTTTCAAGAGTCAGCTGGTCTACCCCGACAGGAAACGACTTTCCTTCCCAATCCGGCTTCTTGTCCGTCTCCATTGTTGTCTCTGCGTTCTCGATAAAATCAGTCATGTTATGACCTCCGTGCCCTTGCGCATGGCAATGGCCCTGTAACAGTAATATCAGGATGAAATATGGCCGACTTCGTTATCAAAATTAATGAGGCTTAAAGTAAATCCGTATTTTATTTTTTCTATATTCAGTGGCGGGTGATGTAAGCCGACTGTCTTGCCAGTGTTAATCCGTATATTCCGGCGGCTCCAGCCTTCTTAAGAACCTTCGCACATTCATTAATGGTCGCTCCGGTTGTCATAACATCGTCGATAATTACGCACGATTTTCCCTCAATCAGCGAGTCGTCAAAAATGCGCATCGATCCACTGATATTGGACATCCTGTGATTGGAGTCCAGTGACATTTGAGATGCGGTTTGAATAGTTTTAAATATGATTCGAGGCAATACAGGTTTATTAAAATACCTTCCAATTATTAAACTCATTTGCTCTGGCGGTGAAAAGCCCCTGCTTTTGATTGTTTCCGGGTGATGAGGTACCGGTATGAGGACATCCGTTTCCTCCCACCATTTCGGGGCATGGGACGCGATCCAGTCGACAAGGAGCGCAGACAGAAAATTCCCCGCATCTTCCGCCCCTCGATATTTCCATTGTGTAATAGCGCCGGAGAGAGGACCGGAGTAAATGTACGCCGATCGCGCCTGGCAGTAATCTGGCGATGCTTCACGACAATTCCTGCATTTCGTGTGAAAACGGTTCCCACTACTTTCGGGTTCGCCGCAGCGTAAACATACTGCGGTTTCACCGATCCTTTCCAGGGCGTTGACACACTCCATGCAAAGGATGGGGGCGTCGATTTTGTCGCATCCGGCGCATCTGGAAGGAAACAAGAGGCTCAGCGCTCCCCTGAATCCATCTTTCAGCAGGCTGATCGGTTCAAGCAACATTGATATCCGGTCCTCTCAAATTTGCACGACAATTATCGCCGTACATAATTAGTACGTATGAAACAGCCGAATACTGACAAAAATTTTGGGTTATTTGAGAAAAACTTCTACCGTGTCGCCCGCGGTAGCGTCGAGAATGGATGATGCATCCCAGTTGGGCACCGCGATCTCCAGGAGGCCGAAGGAGTTGATTATGGCAATCGGATCTCCCGGTTCATGCCCATCGCCGTAGGTTTTCGATATCCCTGAAATCTGGGCATCCCTGATTATAAATATCATGTCAAGGCCGGGAGCGAGCATCGAGTGTGTAATATTCGTCCAGAGATTCCCAAACCTGTCTACATTTATTACCCTGCCGGTAATCCGCTCGGATGTCACCACTGGTTCGACAAGTTTCATTTCTACAGGTGATTCTATCTTAGAGCCAAATTCATCCATCCGGACTCCGTTCCTGAGGTGGGCTGCCACAGGTGAGAAAATATCCCTGCCATGGAAAGTATTGCTTACATCGGCAAGCATATATTTCTTGTTTTCCAGGCTGACCGCTTTCCATTCTTTGGATGTTTTGAATATTGAAAAAAACAGGCCATTATCAGGTCCGACATAATAAATTCCGTCAGCGTTAAGCAGCATACCCTTCCTGTCTGTTCCTACACCCGGGTCTACAACTCCTACAATGATGGACTCCTCGGGAAAGTAACCGAGCGAGCTTTTGATGTAGAATCCTCCAATCTCGATATTCTGGGGAGGGACATCATGAGTCAGATCGATCACCCTTGCACCGGGGGAAATTCCCTCGATGACGCATTTCATCTGTCCCATGAACGGATCTGACAACCCAAAATCTGTTATCAGAACTATTGGTCCTTTAAGCATATTTACCACTATCCAGTATCTCAATCATTGATTTTTATTCTGCCTGTCCAGGAAGTACGTGCCTTCAGCTTCACATTTAATTATTTTCTCACCTGTCTCGCCAACCGCATAAATACTTCCGCTGACGTCTCCGGTCCGGCTTCCGATCCTGCCGACTGTTCCTTCCAGGTAAACAAGTTCCCCGACCCTTACCGCTTCCCGGTAGGTTACATTTATCCTGGTTGTTATTCCCAGGAAATCCAGGGTAAACAGCGAATGAGCCATTACATCGTCGAGCACCGACGCCAGTATTCCCCCATGAACAACATCGTCCCACCCGACATGCTCCGGCTTGAATGTAACCGACGATGAAGCAGATCTGGTATCCCTGTCATAGTAAAAATGCAGGTGAAGTCCGATCGGGTTATTACCCCCGCAGACAAAACACGAATCGTTCTCAAAGGAAACCAGGTTACCTTTCCGGACAATTTCTGAACCATCGTGCATTCGCCAATTTTACCACAGCCCCTGTTAACAGTGCATTTAGCCTGAAAAAGAAACACCCCCCGTTTGAAGGGAGGGCATTTCAGAGGGTCATTCTATCCGCGTTTTCTAATAGGTTAGATACTGGCGGAAATACTTTCATAGAAAATTGGAGTTATTTCATGGAAATTTTCACTTCCAGGGCATTTTTAAATTCTAATAAATGGCGATTAAGTTTTAGAGGATTTTTAGAATAAAACAGGTGAGAGACCGCATCGGGGGAATCTCCGCAACCAAATCCGGGAATGGACGGTTCTGCTATTTGTCCGAGCATATCCGCTATCCTGCTTTCAATTTTTGTCTCGCTGATCATGTACCACAGGCGGTTAACCGGATGAGTGTCTGTAAAATAGTCGATATGCCAGTACAGATTGACTTTGTCGGATAAATGCCTTGATAAACGCCCCCTCAATCCACCCATTGCGGAACCTGCATAATAATAGTATCCCTCCTCCAGATAAAACTTTCCGAGTTTTCCAACCTTGAGACGCGAACCATTCAACAGGTAGAATTCAAGCACATAGCCACCCTTCATGGACTTCTCCATTCTCTGTAGTTCTTCGGGAATTATGCTGTTTTTGCCCATGATCGAAATTTTAACCTGCATTCAGGGACAATATTAAAACAAATCGCGCATTCGCGTGTATAATCGTAGCCTGAAGTGAACCGAAATGGACAATTTAATAGAAAAACTGGAAAAAATCGAAACCAGATTTATGGAAGTCGAGAAGGAGCTTGCCAGTCCTGAGCTGATGTCTGACCATAACCGCCTGCGCGACCTGGGTGTTGAGCATAAAGAGTTATCGGGAATCGTAGAGCTTGTCAGGAGCTTACGGGACACCGAGCAGGAAATAATCGACCTTGCGGAAATGACAAAGGGTGGCGACGGGGTCGATGAAGAATTAAGGGAGTTGGCGGAAGAGGAACTAACCGCCAAAAAAGAAGAACTCGATGCGATCAGGGAAAATATCCGCAGGGCGCTGGTTCCTAAAGACCATCGCGACGAGAAAGACGTAATCATTGAGATCCGGGCTGGAACAGGGGGCGACGAGGCAGCGATCTTCGCTGGAGACCTTTTCAGGATGTATTCACGTTACGCCGAAACTCGCGGCTGGAAAATATCAATTATCTCTTCGACCGATCTGCAGGGCATCAACGGATTCAAGGAAATTATCTGCGAAGTTAAGGGAAGAGGCGCTTATTCACGGCTGAAGTTTGAAGGCGGAACTCACCGCGTACAGCGTGTGCCGGTGACGGAGTCGGGAGGGCGGATTCATACATCGGCCGCGACAGTTGCAGTTCTCGTTGAGCCAGATCAGGTCGAGGTACAGATAGATGAAAATGACATCCGCATAGACACATTCAGGGCTTCATCCGCGGGCGGACAGCATGTCAATAAGACCGACTCGGCTATCCGTATCACACATTTTCCGACCGGATTGATTGTCTCCTGCCAGGACCAGAGATCGCAGCATCAGAACAAGGAAAAAGCGATGCTGCTCCTGCGCGCTTACCTTCTCGAACGCGAGGAAGCGCAGCGGAATGAACAGATGCGTGACGAACGTCGCAGCCAGGTGACCACTGGAGATCGCTCGGCGAAAATTCGTACATATAACTGGCCACAGAACCGTGTAACCGACCATAGAATTCATATGGATCAGTCGCTTCAGAAATTTATTGAAGGCGATCTCGATCCGTTGATCGACCAGCTGAACATGGCGCGCGAAGCCGAGTTGCTGGCGGAAGTGAATTAGAGAAATCAACCTTATGAATGCCCCGGACACCGGCTCAATTCTGGACTATGTTGAGGATAAACTATCCGGAGCGGGAATTGAAAATTCCCGCATGGAGGCTGGCTGGATTATCGAAGAAATTCTTGGATGCAGCCTGACACAGATCATCGCCTGGACACATCCTGCTCCAACCGGTAGCCAGATGGCAAGGATCGATGAATTCATCTCGAAACGCAGCGCCGGCCAGCCGATTCAGCATATTCTCGGGTACACATATTTCTACGGCAGGAAATTTCTGGTTAAGCCGGGAATACTCGTTCCACGTCCGGAAACTGAGATCCTCGCGTCGCGGGCACTTGAATACCTGAGGTCCATAGAAGAATCCGCTCCCCGAATTCTCGATTTATACACCGGCAGTGGAAATATTTTACTTACAGCCTTGATAGAATGTCCGCAGGCAACAGGAGTCGGTGTGGATATCGATCCTGCCGCGATTTCATGCGCTGAAGAAAATTCAAGCCGATTTGACTTGCAGTCATCAACATTTATGCTTACGGACATCCGGAAATATCTGGCGGGAACGACGGAGCGATTCAATCTTATCACTGCAAATCCTCCGTATGTTTCCACCGCGGATATCCCTGGTTTAATGCCTGAAGTCAAGGACCATGAAAATCACTTGTCGCTCGATGGCGGAACCGATGGAATGGACCAGTACAGGTTCCTTGAAGCCAATACACACAGGAACCTGAAAGAAAATGGTGCCCTCATCTTTGAGTTAGATCCATCCTTGTCCCCGGACCTGCGAGCGCTTTTCTCCAACTGGAGTACCTCCCAGGTTTATTCGGATTACTCGGGCAGTGATAGAATAATGCTGGTAAAACCATAAAGGCGGCGGATAAAGCTGATGGAAAGCAGAGAATTCACTGAAAGAATGCTTATTGAGGTAGCGAAAGACCAGCGAAAAAAATCACACGCACCTTATTCGAAATTCACCGTAGGAGCTGCCTGCAAGGGAGGGAGCGGCGTCACCTATTTCGGCTGCAATGTGGAAAATGCAAGCTATCCTGTCGGGATATGCGCTGAGAGGGCTGCGGTCGCAAGTGCGATTTCGCATGGTGAAGATAAGATTACAATGATAGCAATTTCAGGTGGAGATGCCGGCGCCGATTCCAACCCGGACTTGCGTCCATGCGGCATGTGCCTTCAGTTTTTATCTGAATTTATGGAGGAAGAGAGTATAATTCTGATAGAGGGCGGAACAGACAGATATACGGAATTCAAGCTTGTGGATCTTCTGCCAGGAGCGTTCAGGCTCCCGCCGGCAAACCGGGACTGAGACATGGAAACTGAGGTTCTGTTCGAAAGAAAGCTTCCCGATGAGGAACTGATCGAGAGATCGGCTGAAATTTTGAACGCCGGTGGAGTTATCGTAATTCCCACCGACACGATTCCCGGCATTGGATGCCGTGTCGATATTCCCGCAGCCCTGGATAAGGTATTTGAATTAAAAAGCCGTCCAGTAGACCTTCCCCTGCCCGTGATGCTTTCAGACGGATCCGATTTAAAAAATTACGCAGCGGATCCTTCCCCGGTGTGCGAAAAACTTGTCAGCAGGTACTGGCCCGGCCCCCTTACAATAGTGCTCAAATCCAATGGCGTTATTGACAGGAAGGTTGGTGGTGGATCGGACACTATCGGATTTCGTGTCCCCGCGTTTTCCATGGTTACCGGGCTGGTCAAAAAGCTGGGCTGCCCGATGGCGTTGACCAGTGCCAACCCGCATAATACAAAACCAACCGGACTTCATTCATTCCTGCTCGGATGGTGGCGCCACAAGGTCGATTTGATCATCCTCGGGCAATCGACAGCTCCACGTCCCGCGTCGGCGGTTGTGGATATAGTCTCATCCCCCCCGAAAATACTTCGGGAAAGTTATGTGGATTGTGAAGAGCTGGCGGAGATACTCGGCATCAATCCGTGCTAGAATATCCTAGGATTTTTTCATTATCCTTGACGGTTTTTCCCTTAGGCGGTTATACTCCAATTCCCGATTATCGATCTGGAGAACAGGTATGCCAAAAGTTAAAGGTGGGAGAATGTCCCATCACGGGCGTCGCAAAGATACCAACAACAATATGAAAATTTTTCCAGGATCAGCATCTCATGAGCTGACCCAGGAAATCTGCAATACCCTGGACTGCAAGGTCGGGAAGGTCAGGTATCAGAAATTCGAGAACGATAACTCTTTCTGCTCTATCCTGGAAAATGTCCGTGAGTGCGACGTATTCCTGGTCCAGACATCGGTGCGTCCGGTTAACGATAACCTTATGGAAGCGTTGATCATGATCGACGCGCTGGTCAGGGCGTCGGCAAGGCGAATAACAATGGTAATGCCATATTTCGCCTATGCGCGGTCAGACAAGAAAGACCGGCCTCGAATCCCGATAACCGCGAGTCTTGTAGCAAGAATGCTCGAGACCGCCGGCGCGGACCGCCTTGTTACAATGGACCTCCACGCCGAACAGATTCAGGGCTTCTTCTCGGTTCCAGTCGATCAGATGATGGCGATGCCTATCATAGTAAATTATCTGAAAAAGAAAAAAATTGAAGACCCTGTAATTGTCGCACCTGACGCGGGCAGCGCAAGGCGATCGGGCGCCTACGCTGAACGTATGAAAGTTCCGCTTGCGGTTATCGACAAGAGACGGGATAAATTATCGGGTAAACTGGGAATCCATGGTGTGGTGGGTGATGTAAAAGGCCACACAGCCATTATTCTCGACGATGAGATCAATTCCGGTGGAAGCATGGTCAAGGCTATTGAGACGGTGATGGAAGAAGGAGCAACCGATGTCTACTGCGGATGCACCCATCCGGTATTCAGTGAGGATGCGGTCGAAAAACTGGAGAAGACAGCGGTCAAGGAAATTATTGTTACGAATACAGTTCCGATATTTAATTATGGCAAGAAAGATAAAATCAAGGTATTGTCGGTGGCGTCTCTCTTCGCTAAAGCTATCTATTCGATTCACACCGGACAGAGTGTGAGCATTTTATTCAAATAATCTGTATTATTCCTCCCTATGTATTTCGTGTATTTTTCATTCTTCCTACAGGCAGCCGTTGAAAATGCTGAGCACATAAGCGTATTTGAGCATATAACGGTCTGGTGTACCGAAGTTATCCGTTGGGGAGGATACCCGGTCCTCTGCGGCTTGATGGCTCTTGAGAGCATGATAGCCCCGATACCCAGCGAAGCGGTGATGCCGTTCGCCGGATTTCTTGCGACCGACATCGAGGGCAGTGTCATGACCATGCCCCTGATAGTTGTATGGTCTACCTCAGGCTCATTGATAGGCAGCATGCTGTCTTACTGGATGGGCCTCTATGGCGGACGTCCCCTTGTGATGAAGATAGGCAGATATCTCCTGCTGAACGTTCATCACCTGGAGCAGACGGAAAAATATTTTTACAAGTACGGAGCGATAACTGTATTTATCTGCCGGTTTGTTCCGGTCGTGAGGCACTTCATATCGATTCCTGCCGGTATGGCAAGGATGAATATCCCCCGGTTTTTAATTTATACTGGAGTCGGAGCGGGTTGCTGGAATCTTATCCTCGCATGGCTTGGATTCAAGCTCAAGGAGAACTGGACTGCTATCAAACCGTACTTCCATTATGTCGACCTCGCGATCGTGGCAGGGGCGTTGATCGTAATAATCTGGTTCTTCAGGACCCAGTTTAAGTTGAGAATGAACAACGCAAACGCAAAACTTATTGAAACAGACAAGGAAAACTGAACAATGGCTATTGAACGAACTTTTATCATGATTAAACCCGACGGGGTCCAACGCGGACTGACAGGAAAGGTCCTTCAGCGGTTAGAGGATCGCGCAATGAAGATTGTAGGGATGAAATTGATCAAA
Source organism: bacterium (assembly GCA_036397475.1). Classification (GTDB taxonomy): domain Bacteria; phylum JAJVIF01; class JAJVIF01; order JAPKYR01; family JAPKYR01; genus DASWIV01. Next base: position 4,801 of record DASWIV010000236.1, on the reverse strand, counting down.
GTCACCGACGAGCTGGCTGAACGTCACTATGAAGAACACCTGCAGAAAGATTTTTACCCTCGCCTGAAGAAATACATCATGTCAGGACCAGTGGTAGTGGCGGTAATAGAAGCCCCTGATGCTGTCGCTCAGGTCAGGAAAATGGTTGGAGCAACAGATCCTGCAAACGCAGATGTCGGGACAATCAGGCACACCTGGGCTCAGCATATATCATCGAACATTATCCACGCATCCGACAATCCGGAGAGCGCTCAAAGAGAGATTTCAATTTATTTCAAAGATAATGAGCTATATGATTACGGATTAAACATCCACAAGTGGCTTTTTTCCGACTAAAACGGTCAAATTCGCAATAAATAGCAAAAAATCCGGTTGAAAGCCGGATTTTATTACGAGAATTACTTGACAAGAAGAGACTCAGGTTATATATTGCTAGTGATATCATATTAGAAATTTCCTTCTCAGGAGTTAACCATGCCTAAAATAGCAGGTATAGATCTTGGAACAACCAACTCGGTAATCGCGGTGATGGAAGCCGGAGAAGCTACTGTCCTTGAGAATTCCGAAGGCGACCGCACTACTCCGTCAGTTGTGGCATTCACAAGCGATGGTGAGCGTCTGGTGGGCAAAATCGCCCGCAATCAGGCTGTTATGAACCCTGAACGCACGATTACGTCCATCAAGCGCCAGATGGGACGCGATTACACCGTCAAAATTGATGATAAAAATTACAGCCCCCAGGAGATCAGCGCTTTTATTCTCCAGAAGTTAAAGGCCGACGCTGAAGCCAAACTTGGCGAAAAGATCACCGATGTGGTGATTACCTGTCCGGCTTATTTTACGGACAGCCAGCGCCAGGCTACAAAGGACGCCGGTAAAATCGCGGGCTTCAATGTAAAGAGAGTAATAAATGAGCCTACCGCTGCTGCGCTTGCCTATGGGCTTGAGAAAAAAGAAGAGCAGACCATCATGGTTTTCGACCTCGGCGGCGGCACGTTTGATGTCTCAATTATGGAGATCGCTGACGGTGTCTTTGAAGTCAAGTCGACAAATGGAAATAATCTTCTTGGCGGAGATGATTTTGACCAGAAGATCATTGACTGGCTGGTCGACGGCTTTAAAAAAGACACCGGAATCGACCTTTCCAATGACCGCCAGCCCATGCAGCGGCTTAAGGAAGCCGCGGAAAAGGCGAAGATCGAACTATCCAGCAAAACCAACACAAACATCAATCTTCCATTTATCACAGCGGATCAGTCTGGGCCTCGCCATCTGGTGAGAGACCTTTCCCGCGCAGAATTCGATAAATTAACCTCCGACCTTGTGGAAATGACTAAGGGTCCTTCAATCACTGCCCTGAAAGACGCCGGCATAACCGGCAATGAGATCGACCAGGTCATCCTGGTTGGTGGCTCGACTCGCATTCCCGCGGTCCAGGCCATGATAAAGACTCTTACCGGCAAGGAGCCGAACAAGAGCGTCAATCCTGACGAAGTTGTTGCCATCGGCGCCGCGATTCAGGCAGGCGTGCTTGGTGGAGAAGTCAGCGATGTTGTCCTTCTTGACGTCACACCTCTATCTCTTGGAATCGAAACACTCGGCCAGGTTATGACGGTCCTGATACCAAAGAACACCACAATCCCGACAAAGAAGAGCGAAATCTTTACAACAGCGGCAGATAATCAGACCCAGGTGGAGATCGTGGTGTACCAGGGAGAGCGATCAACCGCTAACCATAACAAGCTCCTTGGAAGATTTGCCCTGACCGGAATTCCCCCTGCCCCACGTGGATTGCCACAGGTTGAAGTCGCATTCGATATTGACGCCAATGGAATTGTCAATGTCACCGCGAAAGACCTTGGCACGGGCAAGGAACAGGCGATAACGATCACATCATCGACGAATCTCACCGACGATGAGGTTAACCAGATGATCAAGGATGCGGAGCTTCACGCTGATGAGGATAAGAAGAAGCGTGAGGAAGCCGAAGCCCGTAACCAGCTTGAATCCCTGATCTACCAGGTCGAGAAGCATTTGAATGAACATGGCGACAAGATCGACCAGGACATCAAATCGGATGTTGAGAAAGAGCTGGAAAACGGAAAATCCGCGCTTGAGAGCAATAATGTGGATAATTACAAGCGTGCTGCCAAGTCACTTGGGGATGCTGCGCAGAAGATCGGCACTGCTATTTATGAAAGCCTTCAGAAGGAGCAGCAGGCAGCCCAGGGCGCATCCGCAGACCCGGGAGCATATCAGTACGGGGCTGACGCGCCACCTCCGCCTCCATCCGATCATGATCCCAAGTGGGAAGATGCCGAACCAAACCTGAACTAACCGGATACAGTACCGGGGATCACAGGTGGCAGCACCGTGCTCCCCGGTCTTCAAATATATTCCAATGGCTGATAAAAAGAAAAAAAAGAAGGATCCGAAACGGATTCCAATAAATAATCTCGATAACGACTCGGAAGAAAAAACTCCCGATGGTCCTGTCGAAGAAAATTCATCTCCCGATGAATTCGACGAAATACTCGGGAAGATCATCTCTGAGGAAATTGAGCCGGAAGAGGTCGAGGAAGACTCCGCCGCCAAAAAAGAACCTGCCATTGAGGATAAACTGAGCGAAATGACGGATAACTGGCAGCGTGAGAGGGCGAGTTTTTCGAATTTCAGGAAACGTGTAGAGGAAGAGAAGAAAGATATCAGAAGGTACGCGATTTACGACCTCGCCCAGGACCTGTTGAGAGTCCTGGATTATTTCGATGCATCGGTCACCTTTTCTGAAAATCTTCCCGATGAAGCAAAAAATGTCGTAATTGGTGTACAATACACAATAGAAGAACTCGAAAGGATACTCGCATCCCATAATATCCTTCCGGTGAAGGCTATCGAGGGTGAGATTTACGAGCCCGGATCAATGGAAGTCATCGACCGGGAAGCAAGAGAAGACAAAAAAGCGGGAACGATCCTTAAGGTTCAGAGAAAAGGCTGGATGCTCCATGACCGGGTCTTGAGGCCGTGCCAGGTTATTGTCGCGGTATCGCCGGTCGATGAGCAAAATAATGCCGAAAATCTGGAAAATAATGGAGGTGAACAGTCTGACGAGACCCGGGTTGACGACGGGGATCCGGATTCTTCCACCGATTGAACAAATCTGCTGAAAGCAGCGTCGCATGATGAAGGAGAGGAGGAAATTAATCATGAATACACTTGAGCGAGCGCGTGCTTTTTTAAAAGCCCGAAATCTGAATCCAGTGAGTTTTCAGATAGGACATTTATCGGATGATCTCGCGATGCTTTATTCAAGGGATCTGTACCTGATAGGCTACATTGAAGAATCCGAAATTCTGGCCGGGAACGATATCACAAGGTATACAGCAGTGCTGGACGTAAACAGCGGTAAAGCATGCGGAGTATTTTTCGATATCCCCAACGCACCCGAATTTCAGGCTGGCTTTAATGCCGGAAACCGAAAAGTCACGACCGAAGTATCCAATTAGCGTAGTTGCTGATATGGTGGGAGTGCATCCGCAGACCTTGCGCCTTTATGAGCGCGAAGGACTGCTAAAGCCCCGCAGGACCAATCGTCAGACACGACTCTACAGCGAAACAGATATAGACAGACTGAAGGCGATCATCAATCTGACCCAGGATATGGGCGTAAACCTGGCAGGCGTTGAAATTATTCTCAGGATGAGGTCCCAGGTAGAAGAAATGCAGGGCCTCGTCGAAGAGTTACTCAAGCGGCTTTATGAAAAAATACAGCATCAATTCACCGAATCCGACTATAACGAGATGGCGGGACTTGTTCCACGGTCACGTCTCGACATCCAGCCGGTAAGGACAGTAAATCCAACGACAATCGAAGGTGAACTGTCCGACGAGAAGTCCGGCAGAAAGAAAAAGAATAAATCGTGAGAAATAAAAAATATTAACTTTATCTTGTGAGGTTAACTTTAAGTGCCACTTTATGAGTACCAGTGTAAATCGTGCAGCCATATTTTTGAGCGGGAGCACGCTATTGGTGAAAAGAAGAAGTATAAATGCCCCGAATGCGGAAGCAGCCGCAATCAGAAGCTTATAAGCCAGGTTGGTGTCGTATTCAAGGGCAGCGGATTCTACGTTACCGATAGCCGTAAAAGCGGAAATGGGGGTGGATCCGCATCCTCAACCACAAAAACAAAATCAAAGAAGGAAGAGACAACTTCCAGCGACACGAGCTGCGGACCAGCCTGCAACTGCAGCGAGAATTAGTTTGTGATTAGAAAAAATAAGCGGCATTCAGCCGCTTTATTTTTTTTTCATTTTGTCCTGTAACCAGTTGATGAAGCTATTGGCTTTCTCACGGATTTGCTTCCGGACTTCCCCTCACAATAGACATGAAGAACGGAGTGGTTGGAAGCACCTCACTCTGTACCATCGTTAACTTAGGCTCCCTGACTGACTCATCAAACACTTCACTCATATCATAAACTATAAGCTCAGCACGCTTCGGCATCACGTAGATGTAATCCTCCGCCGGTGAAACACCGATCATTTCAGCGTAGTTATATTCCAATATTCCTTCAATTCTCGGCGGGAAATGGAAGACCTTGATTATTTCATTGGTTTCAGTGTTCACCGCAGCAACCACATTCGAATCGCGGCTCGCGACATATAAATGGCTGCCGTCTTCGTTAAAGCACATCGCGTAAGGGGGAAATCCAATTACGATATTTTCTTGGACCTCGTTGGTGTCCAGATTAACCACCGTGACCGACTGCCTTGCGTTCATGGCTCCATAGGCACGTTTGCCGTC
>DASWIV010000235.1:0-3913 GCA_036397475.1 bacterium | reverse complement strand
GGAGGGCACGAAATGAGGAAAAACCGCATATATGCCCGAAAATACCGGGTCAGTTGAGCCAGATATATAAGTCCCTTAAATAACCTTTATGACGTCTTCACAGTCCTGTATACTACATCGCATAAATATAAACCCGCAGATTCGACCGGAGAACCAAAATGAATAAGAAACTGACAATTACCCTGGCAATCCATTTCTCTCTCATGTTCGCATTGGCAATATCCGGATGTCCGGGTCCGGAACCCGCTCCGGACGGCCCGTCCGGTAATGGCGGACAGGTCACAGACACCGAATTCATCTGGGATACCGCAATAAAAACCCCACGGTGGCGGCTTGAAAGTCCGGTCGAATGGCGCGGCACCGGCGATATGCAGTCCGTTTTCCAGGAACACGCCGATTCGGGCAAGCCCGTATTGATCTACGTCAGCAGCATTGATAACGATTTAACCGCGACAATAGAGGGCGACATTTTCTCCGCGGATGCGTGGGGACCCGCCATTAATGAAAAATTCATTCCATGGGAAGTCGACCGTTGGGTGAATCCGGCGCTTGCGTATGATATTGCGGCAACAACTCCTCTTCCTGCAATTTTTGTAGCGAAACTTGGAACCGATCCCGAGAATGATGCGCACGGCGATCTTGTTATTGTGGACAGCTGGTTCGGATCAAGCCTCCTTTCTTTCCCGTTCCACGAAGGGGTCCTGCCTGTCGACGATCCCGAGGCAATCTCCCTGATCGATTCTTATGGAACATCAGATGAAATATACCAGTCGAAGCCTATAATGATCAGCAGCGTATTCAACAAGGACTCGTATGTTGACGACATAGTCGCGGAGATCCAGCATAAGCTCGATGAGGGAGAGGCGATTTATCCTGAAGAATCTCTTCTTCTCGCGTTCAAGCATAAGGCGTACGGTGTCGAGGCGGAAGGCCTTGAGAGCCACGTTAACAGCTGGGATGAATACATGGCTGAGTATTTTCCGTATCTTGGATTCATGCCGGAAGACGCTTACGGCGCAGGTGGCGGATGGACAATAAATCCGTCCCGGACATTGTACGCGGTGATGACATCGTCGATCCTGGGAATGAGCCCGAATCTAGATTCCGAACTTTCAGGCTGGGTTGAAGGGTCTCTCTCCCTTGAAGATGGAAAAAGCGGTGGAGGATTTTCACCGTTCTACGATATCCGAAATACATACACGGCAGGATCGGAATATATCGACGACAACAGCGATCCCGGGTCAGTTGAATCAATCGATTTAGGATCAACCATGACGGGACATCGCAACCTGATCTGGTCGAACGCATCGATTCTTGCCAATCTCCTTAAGCTGGCAAACACGGATGAGGAATTCGGATCGATGCAGGTCGGTGGAAGTATGATGCGGGAATTTCTCCTGAAAAATGCGTCCCTGATAATCAAGTCGGCAGAAAGCCAATCGGATATAACCCTCAGCGACAAAATTTACCTGCTCGATCTCTACAACCAGTATTACCAGGCAACAGCGGATATTGATGTATTGAACAGCTCCGGCGATATCGCGGCCGGATTTAAATCTGAAAATATCGATTCGTGGTTCAACTCGGATTATTTCCCATTATATTCAGACTTTGCCCTGTCCCTGCATCATTACGGGTGGCTGGCTCACGACACGGATGCGCTGGACTCCGCAAAAGCGATCACGGACAAATGCCTGGATGTATCGTCTATGTATTCATATATCAACCAGGTAAAGCTGGCTTATGCATACGATGTGGTGCATTCGATGTCGATTCATGTCTCAATTCTCGGACCTCCATCGGATCCGATTTCCAGGGAGCTTTTGCAGACTTCCCTCAAGGGATATGATCCGAGGAAGCTGGCACAGATCTTGGATCCGGAGCGGGACGGAGAGCTCATTAAAGAGAAAGGATATTACCCGCAGCCGGATATTGTCGCGTTTGTCTGCCTTGATGAATCCTGTTACATGCCGTCGAAAACGTCGGAAGAAGTCTTAAACACGCTGGAAATTGCGAATACCGATCTCTTGTCAGAGAGGAACCGGTAACATGGGATAATTTATAATTAAAAAATAAATTGGTTTGGTTAAGTATTTTCTTGACGATATTAAATAAAGGGTATAGAATGTTATCGGTCGCATAGACCGCATACATTGGTTGTGGTTGGTAATTTTTTGTTGCCTTTAATTTGCTGGGTAACAAGTTTGCCATACATATCAATAATTAAAAAAATCATGGATACAAATCACCTGGAGGAATTACAAAAATGATACGGTACCCCCTTCTGGGCGTCCTGATTATTGTCCTGCTTGCTTCAATGGCATGCTCGAGTGACAAGGCGCCTACAAATCCCGCGCTCAATGCCGGGAACCAGCAGGACATCGGCGCGGGTCACAATATATGGGGCTCATTCGATGTTACGTTTAATAAAGCTGACGGAACTGCTAAAATCGAATGGAATCGTGCGGCTGAAAAACATTGGAATGTAACCAATTTTATCAAGCCACCCAATTGCTTCGATTGCGTGTCAGTAACAAGCACTTCATACGACCCGGTTCAGAAGAGATTCTATGTTGAGGTTGGATTCAAAAATCCGACCAACTTCATCGGCTACGATGTACGTGCGGTGATATCGAATCCCGGGGGTAATAAAGTACTTTTAAACGCTGATGGCATCACCGAAGTATGGGGATCACCCATGCAGTATCGCGCCATCAATGTGGATGCCGAAAGAACTTTCGGTCCCCAGGAATATCACGGTCGAGTATTTGATTTCTATCTTCCCGGCGGAGAAAATTTCACGACCCTGACTTACCTTGTCGACGCGAGTGCCCCGTCGTACGTTACAGAGCCGATCATCGAGAACGGCTCTGCTCCATTGCTTATTAACAATGGATTCGCGACAACCCGCCTCACCGCCAAGATCTGGGACCACCAGGGAGACCTGGTTCCATCACAGGTATCTGCGGATCTTACTCCTCTGGGACTCAGCCCGATCACACCCATGTATGACGATGGTGCTCATGGTGACGGTGCTGCCGGCGACGGTACTTTCGGAACGAACGAGTTCTCTACAACCGCCGGCTCAGCCTATTACATGGTAAACATTTACGCTATTGATGCCCAGGCGAATTTCGGCTGGGGCCAGGGCATGATTCCAGTCCAGGGTGGAACTAACCCGGGCAACGATAACCCGGTTATCAACTCGGTCACTACAAGCAAGACAACCGCCAAGTCACCGGAAAAAATTCTCATTACCGTTAACGCTACCGACCCCGATGGCGATCCCATCGACTTCCAGTTCGAAGCATCCGACGGTTCTTTCTCCGGTCCGAATGAAAACACCACCCAGTGGAAGCCTGGCTCTCAGACAGGTAAGCAGACAATTCTGATTACAGTTGTGGACGACAAAGGCGGAAGCGCCGGAACAGAGATCAATCTCTGGTCAACGACCCTTTCACCGGTCAGCCCCGGCAACATGCCGTCAGCCAGCCTGAGCTCCTTCAGCCCTAGCAAGAATCTGAAATTCCCGGATGACATGCTTGGAAACGTCACTTACATGAACTGGTGGGCGACATGGTGCGGCCCCTGTGTAGCCGAAATGCCTCACCTCCAGAATATGTACAACAAGTACAAGAGCAACGATGAGTACATCCACATGTTTCTCCTCGTATCCGACACAATCTCCAAGGCGACCAACTTCATCAACTCGAACGGCTACACTGCCACTTACTGGGTTGACGATATCTCAGGTTCGTACTTTGGAGCATGCGGCTCGTTTGTCGGCGGATCGAATGGTATTCCACGCCACCTGATCTTCGACCGCGACGGTGTCTGCAGGTACGCAGCGGTTGGATCTCAGTCGAGCACTGCCAACCTGGAGAACGCGATCAACCAGCTTCTGTAAGGAAGT
>DASWIV010000234.1:0-10039 GCA_036397475.1 bacterium | reverse complement strand
CCATTCCCAGTTTTTTCGCTATCTGGTCCGCCTTGATGAACCCGACACCGAAAAGATCGTCAGCGAGTGTGTACGGATTTTCCTTCAGGACACGGATCGCGTTATCGTCGTATTCGCGGTAAATGCGAATTGCGAGGTTGGGTGAGACTCCGTGGTCCTGGAGCCACATCATCAGGTTCTGGATCGCCTTCTGGCTCTCGAACGCGGTCTTGAAGCTTGCGGCTTTCTTTTTTCCGATCCCCGGAACTTCGCCCACCCTTTCCGGATTTTCATTCAGCACTTCGAAGATCTCATTGCCAAAATGTTTGATAATTTTCCTGGCGAAGGCTGGCCCGATGCCAGGGATGAGTCCGCTGGACAGGTATTTTTCCATTCCGGACAGGGTGGCTGGAGCGCTTATGCGGTAATTGGACATCTCGAACTGGCGTCCGAATTTCTGGTGATCCGTCCATTTTCCGGTAATGGTGAGATGTTCTCCGGGATTGACGGACGTGAAACTTCCGGTCACGGTGGTGTTTCCGCTCGGTTCAAGATTGAACCGGATCACGCTCCATCCATTTTCCTCGTTCCTGAATGTCACGCGCTCGACAGTGCCGGAAATCTCATCGACATCGTCCAGCGGATCGTTCCGAAACATCGCTCTGTCCTGCATGGGAGATTATTGTAGCAGATTTAATCGCCAGTCCATTCCCTGTACCGCTTCATGAGATCTTTTCCCATCACTATATTCATTCCCGCTTCGTTCATCCGATCGAAACTCTCGAGGTCTTCGATCCCGACATGTGTCCATACAACCGGGGGGATATAGTTGGAATTGAAAATGGCATTGACCGTTTCGGGGAGCTGGTCTGGCTGGGTAAATAAAAGGAGGATATCGTAATCGTCAGGAATCAGCCTGATATCCCTGTAACACTGCTCTTCCAGGATACGCTCCTCCAGATCGTGGATCGGGTACAGCCTGAATCCCTTGTCCTGAAAATAACTCGCTATTTCGTAGGGCTTACTTAGTGGATATTCATCCATCGGCCAGATCGCCATTGAATTCGCGTCGAGAATTATCTGTTTCACTTTTTCAGGAATTACATCTATAGGTATCGCATCCACGCCCGTTACCTCCCGTATTTTTTCAGGGTAAGTTTAACCGCCCCCAGCGCCGCCCGACCGACATCGCGATTTATCCGCCTGATCAGCCCATCGGTACGTGTGGAAAATTCCTGGACCACCACAGGCTCGGTGCATTGAATGTACAGGGTATTCCCCTCGACCCAGATTGTCCGGATGAACGGCGAAAGATCGGGATCCATCTGCCTGTACGCTACATCCCTGAGCTCTTCATCGGACAGCCGCCCTTCGAGGCCGAAGTCCTTTTTGAATTTATTAAGAATTTTATCGAGCCGTTCCATAATTTCGATCACGATCTGTCCGGGAAGTCCGCTCTCATGTTACCAAAAAATCTTATCCTGGCAAGGTTAACGGGTAAAAACATAGGATTCAAAAACTTCCGAACTGACATTCGCTCGCACGGGAGTATCGTTTACCTGGCCATTGTAATCCATATAATGCAGCACGAGAGTTACCTTCCCTTCCGGCGTTCCTTCCCCGGAAACGAACACGAAAGAATCGCCATTCATATACCCGCCGTTATATAAGCCGGTGGTTTCGGCACCCGGTTCAAGCTTCAGGTCGAATTCCCGGCTGAACATTCCGTATTCATAAATTTTGTAAAGCCCGCCAGTATCCTTTATCGCCACGAGAATTTTATCATCCCATCTGGCGAGCGGAATATGCTCACCTTCGATCTGGTTGAAACTGAGTCTGCGACGGTTGACTTCCGGTCCGGCGGATTTATCGAACAGCGACCATCCATCCGCGGTTTTTATAATAATTCCATCCCTTACGTAATATACATCCTCGACATCATCGTACTCACCGACAAATTTTTCACCGTCGTAAAGCCTGACCTTCTTCGTTTTAACAAACAGGTCCGGCGTAACGGCGCCTGCCTGCCCGGGACGGTCAACCGTTATTACGGACCATCCGTTGGACGGCACGATCCGGGGGAAAATAACCTCTTCCGCGACAAATTGTCCAAACTCATAATCTGGATTTCCATTGAGATACCTTGACTGAATTGACCTTAGTGGCGGGGTGGAGTGCGCGAGAACATAAACCGCGCCAAGGTCGGGATTCATCCCTACCGGCGAATCCCACCCGCTGATCTCGAAATTGTCCACTGCCGACGATTGAACCGCGTCGCTGAAATCGTTCCAGTGAATATTTCCTTCATCCATAGTCAGCATTCCATCTGCCCACACCGATATTACATCCTCGCGATCATACTCACCAAGCAATTCGCCGGCTTCAACATTGTAGATTCTGATTTTTCGCGAATCTTCTGAGCCACTGGTAATTGCCCATATGCAGTCCGGTCGCGTGGATGCCGGCGACAGCATGAATTCTACGTCCAGCTGGCTGGAATCAGGAGATTTACAACCCCAAAGCATAAAAATCGCTGAGGGCACCAGCAGTGCAAGAATTATTGCCCCTACCATCGGGATATATCTGTTCTTTGCCATGATTAATTGCGGGTACCTTGAAGGTGGGTCGGAAATTCCTCGCCGTGAATGAACGCCTGTACTTCGGGCTGGGAACAGCACTGGATCTCCTCGGGAGTTCCTATACGGATAATTTTCCCGTCGACCAGCATTCCGACCCGGTCCGATATCCTGAACACGCTTTCCATATCGTGGCTGATCACCATGCTGGTCGCCTTATAACTTTCCCTGGTCTTGAGGATCAACCGGTTAATGTTGTTCGTGATGACCGGATCAAGGCCGGTTGTCGGCTCGTCGTAGAGAATCAGCGACGGGTTAAGCGCGAGAGCACGCGCCAGTCCCACCCGCTTCTGCATTCCGCCCGACAGCTCGGATGGCATCAGGTTTTCGGTTCCTTCCATATCTACATCCGCGAGCTTCCTCGCGACAACACTCTTCAGGTCCTTGCGGGTAGCAATTTTCCTGTACCGGATCGGGAATGCCACGTTCTCAAACACCGTCAATGAATCGAACAACGCCGCATGCTGGAATACCATACCCATCTTTCGACGTACGCGACGGAATCTGAGTTCAGTGAAATTTGTTACATCCTCTCCAAATACCCTGACTTTCCCTTCGGTAGCGCGGAGGAATCCTATGACGAGTTTGAGCAGGGTCGATTTGCCGCTGCCGCTGCGTCCGATCACCGTGAATATTTCGCCCTCATAGATGGTAAGCGAGACCCCTTTGAGGATAATTTTTTCATCGTAGCCGGCCACAACGTTCTCAAGCTCGATGAGCGGCTTTCGGGTTTTCGTCTTATTAATCTGGTCGTTCAAATTGGTCTGGAGATTATATCGGGAAGGAAGGAGAAAGGGCAAGTTGAGGTCCAGACTCACATTGTGGCAGGGCTCGCCGCTTGACAAAATCCTATCCCTCGATTATTATATAACCAAATGGTTATATCTCAGGACGAGAAGCTCTCTCAAGTATTCAGGTCGCTTTCCGACCCAACCAGGATCCAGATTGTCCGGATGCTGTCACAGGGAGAACGTACGGTCCTCGATTTAGCAGCCAATTTCCGGATGTCGCAACCCGCAGTGACTAAGCATCTTGGAGTTCTTGAGAAGGCGGGAGTGATTTCGAGAACAAAAAACGGGCGTTACCGCCATTGCAGATTGAAGACCGATAAAATGCATAATGCGGCCGAATGGATCAGGAAAATTGAGGATTACTGGAATCAGAGGCTCGATATAATTGAAGGACTGCTTGAGGCAGAACAAAAGGAGAAGGAAAAATGACAACCAACCAGGTCGACAGGACTCACGAGGTTGAGGTGGAACGAACTTATAATGCCCCGATCGACAGGGTATGGGCATATTTCACTGAGCCGGAGCTCATGGAAAAATGGGCGGGGGGAGATATCTATGAGCATGTGGACACCGATGTGGATTTTCGTGTCGGCGGCGTGCTTCACATGCGTGTCCTCGATCCGAAGGAAAACAAGACGTGGATCTTCCACGGTGTCTACCACGAAATTGAAGACAGGAAAATGGTGAAGTACACATTTGACTGGAAACATGACTGGCGCGAGGACCCGTCGCCGCATTTCGTCACGAACTTTTTCGATGGCGACGAAAACTCAACAACTATTCGGATTAAGCATGAGGGACTATCCGAAGAAGGCGCGAAAGGTGTCGGGTATCACCTGGGGCATTTCCTTGAATTCCTTCAGCCGTTACTTGAAGGAGAACAATGACATGAGAATTTGTTTATTTACACTATTAATCATCTGTGTTTCACTGGTGCCTGGAATACCAGCATTATCGGAGGAATCCCAGATGGAAAATGACCAGCCGGAAGTTGCTATTTCGTGGGTGAACATCGCAGTCAATGATGTTTCGGAAATGCGGCATTTTTATACCGACCTGATCGGGCTTGAAGAAATGGCATTCGCCGACACCGATGAATTCGGGATGCTTGGATATAACTGCGGGGGATTTCATATCGCGTTCATAAAAGCGTTCCGGGAAATTCCAGTGGCGACAGAATTCGCGCATATCCCGTCGATCGGAGCTCCACCATACAACGGAACATCGTTTTCTATTGTCCTAACAAAGGACCGGTTTGATGAGGTTGTCGGCAGGCTTGCAGATGAAGGTTATCAATTCCAGACTGATGGACCTGTACAGGAATTCCATGGCATGATGCTTCACCGCGTTATGGATCCGATGGGTTACACAGTCGACCTCGCGTATTCACCCGAAGAATGAACAGATACAACTGAGGTGGAGGGGATTTTTATCCCTGCCCTGTCCCTCCGATATTTTCGGGGGGACAGATTTTTTATTGGCTACTTTTCCATCTAATCTAGTAAACTGTCATAATCCCGTTAACCATCGTTAAATTACGAGGCGCAAATGGATGAACAGGACGTAAAAATCGAGCACAACATATGCCTGCGATGCTCGCGGTGTGCGAATGTGTGCCCACGGCGTCACCTGATACTGGTCGATGAACAGATCACCACTGTGGACGATCCGCTGCGGTCATGCATTCATTGCGGACACTGTATGGCTGTGTGCTCGACAATGTCGCTGATCGTGGACGGCTATGATCCCGATGATTTTGTCGATCTTCCCGACGTCAGGGTCAACTACGATGATTTTCTAACTTTGCTGAAGACACGCAGAAGTAAAAGGCATTTCACGGCAAGGTCAATTTCAGATGAATTGTGGGAGAAAATCATCGGCGCCGCTGTGACAGCGCCTGTCAGTGTACCGCCATCGAATGTGGAGATTACGATTCTTAACGGGAAATCAAAAGTAAAAGCGGTTCTGCCATCGATTGTTGAAGAGTTGCGGAAATCAATGTCTGATGGAAAGAGCGATATCAGTCCATTGGTTGCCGGAGCGCTGCAGGCGTGGGACGAGGGGGAGGATTACATATCCTATCATTCTACCGGGATGATGCTGTTCCACGCGGACAGGGGGTCGGATTCATACAGGGAAAATTGCACAATCGCAATGACGATCGCCGTTCTTGCCGCTGAAAGTCTTCGACTTGGCTGCTGCATTATCGGGATGATTTCGCCTGCACTGAACAGGTCGACAACAGCAAAAAATCAACTGAATATTCCTGAGACAAACGATGTGATTGGCGCGATAATTCTCGGACACCCGATATTGAGATATAGACGCGAGATCCCCAGGCAGTTTAAGTCGGTCAGTTATGTATGAACATATCCGGCACACACAACCAAGTTTGTGTATGCTACGAGAGCTGTCAGTTACGCATAATTTTAAATACAGATGGATAGGTACTTCTCGAGAATTTTCTCGACCTTTTCTCTCAATCCGGACATCATCATTTTCACCTGCTCCGATTTAGCTTTTGTGTATTCAAAATAAAAATCAGTCATTTTTTATCTTCCTGTCGATTATGTGATGCGACATGGCGTCGAGGCATTCGAGGGTACGCTCCATCGCTGACAGGGCCGACGCGATCTCTGTCATTGTTTCGTACGCCTGGCGTCCAAGCGATTCAAGTTTTTCATCACGTTCGTCTATTCGTTTTATGTATTCGCTGCGGATTTTATCGTAGCGCGCTACATGCATGATTTCCCTTCGCCACCATCCCCATCCAAGGGCGATCGCAATTCCAAGGCAGATCACCATAGACGGGTTTTCATTCGACGAAACGTACTCCAGTATTTTAAAAATTACTTCCATCAAAATTCCTCGGAAGCCCACAACCATTTTGTCTTTTCCGAAAGGAAACCTATTTCAACATTGACGATCGGAAATCCTCCTGTGTCTTCACCGGCAGGGATGTCGATCCTGAACCGCAGGCGACGCGCGCAATTTGTCGGCATGTCTCCAATCTCAAGGAAATCTCCTGAATTCAATAGAGATCCCCCTATAGCGGTCCAGTCTTGATTTAATGAATCCTGAATTCCCCTGCCTTCGGGATCTTTAATGCCGTCCGATTTCACGTAGATCCATTTTTCATCGACAACTTTTTCAGCGTACGAATTTCCAGGCGTGACCGATACCCGGACATCTGTTGCCGTCGTAGCGTCGGAGAAATTCTTTTTGTTCCAGACCCACGCGACAATTTCGGCGGATGTTGTTCCATCTTCAACAGCTCCGAAGTTGATGGATACGATCCTTTCATTGTCGGATTCATCGTACATTATTAAATGTGGACCTTTTTTCATTATTGAACCTCAGAAAATCGGGGTAAAACTGAACGAGTAATTATTTGCGAGATAATTTCCAGGCGACTTGAATTTAATCTGCTCGGAGACCAGTCCGTGCGCTTCCATGTTGTACGGGCCGATCAGGATGAACTCATCCCCGGGTTTTACCCCTGAAAATATTTTTGTGGTTTCGATAAACCACGTGTTCGCCGGATAGCCGGGATCTGGATCGTCGCCGGTATAAAATGACGACTCGACGGTGAAAATTTTCCCCTTGGATGATCCTGACAACATTCGCAACGTGCCTTTGTCGCCGGGGACAGACCACTTTATGCCTTCCCAGCCAGCGTTCTTCACCCCTATATGTTTATTCTCCGGGAAGACGTATCCTGCCTCGGTTTCGTGAAAATACTTTTCACCCTGGGTGACTGAAAAATTGATTACGGTTGTCTGCTTTATTCCGGGATCGTTGTCGACTGTGAATCCGCTTGTGTTTATCTCGAGAGTCCATTCCCCCTTCGGGGCGAATTTTTGAAGCAGCGACTTCAATACATCCTGCGAAGGAATATCCCCCCATGAGGGTTTTTCGAGATCGCCTCGCGGATAATTAACTCCGAAGTGCGCGAGCGACTTAACGTTCCGGGTTCCGAATGGCGGCATATGATCGACACGTTTGCCCCATCCGTAATAAAAATATGGATCAATTTCATCATGTCCATCCAGGAATGCGAAAGTGGTGTACTCCTTATGATGTGGAAGCAGTTGCGAAATTTCCGGCTTGAACTGTTCGTAATATCCGGACTCGTCGTAAAGTTCCCATCCTGCAAAATATCCTTCGTAGTCCGCATACGGGGAAGGAATGGTCAGGCTGGCGTCCCCGATTATCAAAAATCCTGAAGACATTCCCGGGGACCTATAACTTTCCGCGGCTACCTTTATATCTATGCCGATATATTTCCCGAGTCCCGTTACCGGATGCAGTCCTATTGCCCCGGAAAGCAGGTGAAGCCGGATCGCGTCGCGGTCGTGCATGGGGATATCACCCTTCGGTTTCTCAGACATAAACGATCCTGCCTTCGGGAAATATTTCCGTGGTGCGCGCGACTATGTAAAACCCGAGCGCTCCGGATTTCGCTTTTGCTATCTGAACGATCTCGCCAACTTTTAGCGCGCCGAGTAATGGTCCGGATTTGAGTGAATAGTAAGTCGTGCCGGATGCGGATACATCGTATACGCGACCATAAAGCTCATTCCTGTACACTGCCACAACGGTCCCGACGTGGGTGTCGAGTGGATCCTCGCGTAATTTTCCTGCCAGGTAATTTCCAATCGACCCGGGATCGCAGGAAATGAAGTCATGCGCCGAGCCGGTCGAAGGATCGAATATTTTCCTGATGGAAGTCGCCTGGAAATTTTCACTAGATGGAAGCGGATTATCTATCTCGTCTCCGGTTAATCTGATTCCGTCGCCGGCTTTTATCCACCTGTTCAACGGAGTCTTAATGGTAAATGACGGATTGATCGCGCCTACCGTATCAATAAGAATTTTGCCGATGCGTCTGGCGAGAATTTCGGTGGTTATTCTCTCATCTCGTATTGTGTTGCCATAACTCAGCGGGCTGCCCGACAAAGTCGATTCATCCCTAGCCTCGAGTATGACCATGCTTACAGTCAAATCGGCTAGAGGACCCGGATCGATCAGCGGACGTGCCCAGACGATAACATGATAATCTGTGGGCTGCTTTTCATATCTGCCTTTATCGATTTCCGATTCGTAATCGATTAATTCCTGGTACAGGTCCCGGTACTCATCGTTGTCCGGATCCGTATCGTCAAAATTCCCAAGATACCCTGACGCTTCCGCGATTATTTTGTAATTTCCGATCTCAACATTTTCAAATATGTAGTAACCATCTTCATCGGAGTTGAGTTCGAATTTATCTCCGGCATTTTCACCATCGAGTTTTTCACGCGTTACTTTCGCGAGTCCAATTGGTGGATTTTCTCCATCCGCATCCGGAATGGCGTCGTAGACCCTGCCTTTAATCCTGAACAGCTTATTTCCGAACTCGTCTTCAACATACGGAGGTTCTCCAGCCTTGTCGTCCACAACCCAGTCTATATTGACCGCGACATTGATAACTTTTTTCCCATCGACAAATTCAACATCGGGAGCATCCGCCAATTCTCCGCCCAGAACGTGAACCATTGATGCGTCATAAAGCTCGCCATCAATCTGGAAATGCAGTTCCGCAGGCTGGGGGAGTTCATCAGACCTGATCGGATCTTCGGGTTCCAATGTTCCCACTACATCTACAACCCTCGACCATCCCGGCATGGTGAAATCGGTTGGGGGAATATAAACTGATTTTGTGGGAAGCCTGGATGTTTCTGAATGGCCGAAAATCTGGATCGCGTTGAAGAATTCGCCATCGCGATCGGTTTCTTCCTGGTCATAAATCACTGCTGTATCATAAACCCAGGTTGTTTCAAAAGATCCGGGAAATCCCCTTTCACTGATTACAAGCGAATTGCCTTCCGCCTTCACGGTTGCTCCTGCGACAGAGGCTATTTCCCTGATAATATCCAGCGGAGTTTTGTTTTTGCCATCCATAAAAACTACCGGAAAATCCAGGCAGTCAATTACAACATGATCGAAGTATTCACTTGACGCCGCGTTGAAACAGTCGTGAATTATCTGATGAGCCCGGGGATTTTCCCGTGCAAAATGAATCTCAACAACATCATCGATGTCCAGTGTTGTATAAATTGTGGAATTTCTAAGATCCCTGTAATCGTCAGCGATAATATTCCCGTTAAGAAAGACTTCCCTTCTCAGAACAGGATGCCAGATCCGTCCCATTGGAGGCTGATTCGGGGAATCAAGTGCAATGGAAAAATCGCGAGCTGTAATCCCAAGCTCAAGGCTTCCGTCGCCTGCATTTATTAATTCGCGCTCAACGACCAGTCCCCTGAAACATTCGACCATGTTTTCGCCAGGCACGGCAGTTTCCTCGCCGAATGCAATCACTACAATCACATCGTCGTCAGGATCAAAATCTGTGTACCTGGAAGAATCGGCAATTTTAAATCGAAGCTTATCGGCACCTTTTGAAAGATCCTGGATAAGCTCTACATGAGTGACTTCATCGCTGATATCAGTTCCGGACTGATGAAAGTCGGAATTCGGTGAATTCAATATGACCAGTTTAGCCTTCACGGGATTCATTACCGCTGTGCCGGACGCTTTCAGCTCACTCAGGAGTCCGCCGTCAACTCCAAGCTTGTACGTTACCCTGACATC
>DASWIV010000233.1:0-9889 GCA_036397475.1 bacterium | reverse complement strand
TGATGATTTGTCTGTTATTCTCGTCCATACGGCGTGCTCCTTTTGGTTTGATTAACTGTAAGAGTACGCCACCTTTTTGTTTTAGGTCAAACACAACTTTCGGTTATAACTCACCAAACACTTCTCATCTGTTTCCCGGGTTTTTTAATGAAATCAAACGGAAAACTTCCATTTTTCATTTGATGATAATTAAATGTATGCTTGGATTTAATAGATTTCCTTGCCCAGATTAAGGTTTCATGGCTTGCTGTAAAGTATCTGCATGATAAATTCGGACTGGCATTTGGCTTGAACCAGGCAATGTCATTCAATATATGAAATCCAAGGATTTGAAGAGCGAATCCACATGCATAAATACTATGATATGTACCAGATATCCAGATTGTTCCATTGGGTTTTAAAACTCTTCGACATGCGTTTATCCATTGCTTTTGAAATTCAAAATCATTCTCAATCCCATTACTTTTATCCCATTCGCCTTTATTCACACTTACAGCCCGTCCGGAATGGCATGTAAAACCATCATTGGATAGATTATAAGGAGGATCGGCGAAGATCATGTCCACGCTTTCTTCGACAATATTTGGAAGAACAGCCAGACAATCGCCGCATATGAGCTCGATAGATTCGCCTACACAAACGCGGTCGAGAAATGGCGATTTTGCGTCTTCCGTGTAAATCTGTATTCCCGACAAATATTATTCATTTGACCGAGACTATATTATATAGAAATAACGTATAATTGATCAATGCTTAAATGAAATTAACCGGATCAATATCAGTTTTTATTTAATGGCAAACGGGCATCGACGACAAGCTGAACGAGCCACCCTGATAATACTGAAACCCACCCTTGCCCCTTTTCATGCGCCCCCTTCCATTTATCCAAATCCACCGAATCTGACCTCATTGACCGTGAATGGCTATTTTTCCCTGCAGTGCCCCTTAATCCATTTTTAACCCTTAATTCCGTAAATTTCTTAAACTTCCTGTCACCATATGTGTCATAATTAGCATACTCCAAGGAGGAGATTAAATGAGAATTATCTCAATCGCCACTGCTGTCCTGATCTCACTTTTCGCCCTGACGTCCGCCGGGTGCGAGTCGTCCGGTAATCCATTCGCCGGAAGTACCTGGACCGCCGGTACACATACCGTATCGTTTTCTCACGGTGTCGCCGACTGGTCCACCGCTGACAATATGATCGTACTGAAATTCGACCTCATCACCGGTGCAAGCCTGCCCGACGCCACCGCGGCTATCCCCGAGATCTCTACCCTCAAGGTAAATGAATCACGTGGAGTCGCAATTACGCTGGCAATAAGCTCAAGCCTGCACTTCACCGCCGACCCGTCCGACCCCGACGCGAACGCCAATATCGTTTTGACAAGGCTAGACCTCGGTCCGCTCGGAGCGGTTTCCGGGACCATCACCGGGAAAGTACGCAGTGTCGAAAATCCTTCTCAGATCCTCGACCTGAACGCGTCCTTTTCCGACGCTCCCATAGCGAACTAGAATCCGGATTATAAATTTTTCGTGGTGCCTAGTTATTGCCGAGGCAGTAGAATTTGCCCTGCCTGTCCATGATGTACAGCCGTCCGTTCACTATGCTCATGCCCGCGGTTGTCGGGTTATCGAGCATAAACGGACTTGCCGGATCGGGATCACCCATCGACGGATCGAGAGCGTAGATGCTGCCGTGGTCGGTCGCGACCCATACATATCCGTTCGCGACGACGGGTGAGGAGAAAAATCCCTCGTTCATATCGGCGGTATTGAATTCCCACTGTACATCGCCGTTCATATCTATCGCCATAACACCGAAGGGTCCGGTGAAGTCCCCAACATAAACCGGATGAAAAGTCACCGGCTGATAAATAAAGGTTCCATCCGAGGCGGGACCTTTCCACGGGAGCCTGTCGGTCAGCGGCACATCCTTGATCACACTTCCATCCGACATATCAATCCCATAAAGATGCGCGTTATTACATCCTGCCCATAGAAGTCCGCCCGCGATAACCGGGTTCGATGTGAAGCTGTTGAAGGAAAGCGGACCGCCGTCAGCGAATTCTGTGGTTTTCCAGAGTTCCGATCCATCCTGAATATTAACGGCAAAAACAAACCCGTTACCGTCGGAGCCGTATACGACCCCGTCTTCGTACGCCGGTGTCCCGGGGGTGAACTGGTCTTCGCCGGTCGTATAATTCCATTTTTCATCGCCGGAGATTGAATCCATTCCGTAAAGAGTATTGTTGTTACCCCACATTACAGCTACCCCGTCGATCACCACAGCACCGCCGTCGACAAATTCGACCTGCACATTGTCGTAGGACCATAAATTATCCCCATCTTCGGCGTCGAATGAAAATACCGACGATCCCCCGACATAAAGTTCGCAGTTGCCGACAGTCGCGGTTGATGAGTAGAGATAAGCGTCGGGTGTCAGTTTTATCACCCGGTGCCATCCCTTGGTTCCGGTGACCGGGTCGAACTGCCAGATTTCCTGGGCGAATGGGATATCCACCTCGACATAAACTCCGAATGGTCCGTGAGTGGGTGTAGAATCAAAAAGATACGGCGGCGCGAACAATTCGAACTGGTGCGACCATTCTTCAGATAGTCCGGCGGGAACGATGTCTGTTTCATTTACATTATCGTTATGGTTATCGAGTGTTCGTCCGTGCTTACGCCAACCATCGTTATAATCTATAGCCTGCGGAGCGACGTCCGCCCATACAAGCTGGTACGCCGCCAGTGCTCCAAGTTTCGGGTCGGGAGTGATATCGTTCGCGCCGATCAGAACCCGGTATGATCCCTGGGGCACTTCAAGTTCATTCGGAACCGACCCCGTGAATTTTACGTAATATCCCATATCTGTTTTGTCCGAGAACGAGAGGATCCCCGTGAAAAGCTCAGGAGCTTCCATGAAAATATCGGTTACCGTATCCGCCCCCTGGTGATCGTAGACCCATACTTCAAACGGCGCTATACCACACCCGGGCTGAAGCCCTTCCCCGATCGTCGCTGAAATTGCATACGGCTCTATCGAATTCGCGTTCGGCGGGAAGTCGGTCTGGGGATTTACTACTGGAAATACCGACGGATAGCTCCACGACGCGTCCACAACATAACCCACACGAAGTTTCGTCCCGGTCGGCCAAGCTATATGATAGGTCTGGATATCGACATCGCCCGACAGGAAAATCCGACGTTCACTGTCCGGGAAGTAAGATTTGTATCCATTAATTGTCGCGGGGTTTTGAAGCAGTGTGGCTTTTTTACCTTTTGTGTAGGTCCATAATGGAAGATCGGACCCCTCTGGAAATTCGACCGGATTGAATAATCGTGTATACCCGTCCGCGTTAAGGAGCTCCATATCCCCAAGCATGCTGTCACTCATGACGTCTTTCGACGCCGGGAAATTGTAACTTCCATTGAAGATCGGGACTCCCCTGACGTCGAATCCCGTGAATTGATCAAGTCCTGCGAACGGATGCTCAAATTCCACATCGATAAAAAACGTGTGGTCCGGCTGCAGTTGAAAATTCAACAGAGTCAGACATGTCGAACAGGGCGAGACTTCCATGAATTTGCGTACGTTGAAATGCCCCGACGCCAGCCTGTGAGGAACCGCTTCTGCTGTCATATTTTCAGTATCGAAATAAAGCTCCCACATCCCAAGAATTTGATGACCGGGAGATTCGAACGGGGTGTTCGATGTGTCATGTATTGTCGATAAGCCCGGAGTCCCGCTTTCCGGAACGACCGGCGAATTTCCGGAGCCGCATGAAATCAGTGCCATCAGAATTATGGAAATTGAAAGGCTGGTGTAAAACCGCATTGGATTCCTCGCTCATCGGGTAATTTAGTTGCAGGGCTACCCGAACTCAACAACATTATTTTATCACACGGGCGGCTGTTTGCTCTTAATCGGTTACAATTCTTTTTTCGCATCCTCGACTTTTTTCACCTTCGTACTCAGCGCGTCGGTGACCCCCTCCCGGTCGTCCACCCATATTTTGATGCTGACCCGCTGCGAATCCCTGCGAAGTTCCTTGCGGCAGTTGTTAATCAGGTTGAAAACTTCATCCCAGTCACCTTCGACAATCGTGCTCATGGGAGTAAGTATGTTTGGAAGCCCGCTGGCTTCGATAATTTTTGAGAGCTTCGCGACCTCTTTTGAAAAATGCATTCCTTTGTCGAGCGGGATCATACTGAATGACACTAGCATGGAAATGTATCTCCTTTCTGAAATAAGTTGCGAGAATTTATCTATTATATAGGAAATATAGTATTTATTGAGGCAGGATCCGCTCCCTGCTATCCATCACCATATCAGGTATAATCTACCTCCTTAAATTCAGGACATCGTGAACATCGGAATAATCACATCATGGATGCGTCTGGGCTGGGGAGTGGATTTGACGCTGCACCTGACAGCGTCGTCACTCACCGCGCTTGGACACACCGTCAAATTATATACCGCCAATCACGACGGCTCATTCGCAAGGGCTCCGTACGATATTATCCATACGCCGGTAGTGCCTCACCCTTTGTTCCCTCGATTCGAATGGCGCGCGCGTAGATATATCGATTTTTTTAACAAGGAACCTAACGACGTGTATCTCATTGCCACTCAGCCGTGGTTTTACTACTCGTGGTTCCTTGATAAGCCATGCATCAATTATGAATTCGGAATTGTCCCGACCACAGGATTCTCGTGGCGGAAAAAGCTGATGTGGGCATACATGAAATACACCCAGTTCTGGCTTTACCATCCAAAAGCCGCCGCGATAGTTTCCAATTCTGATTTTACAAAGAGCGCGCTACCGTGGTTTGTCCAGGCAAAAACCGAGACCGTGTACCACGGGGTCGAGCACTACGATCCACTCCATCCCGACCACGATATTTTATTCCCTGAGCCGCTTCTGGAGCCGGATCCGTACAATCCCAATAAGCCGCGCGAAGTACCTGTCGACAAGCGGTCAAATGAAGAATTGAGAATAGAATTCAGGAGAAAGCATGGTTTTACCGATAAGAATATTGTGGGGTTGTACGTAGGGCGAATAAATCCGGTCGATCAGCCGTACAAGGGTACGCAGGAAATGTTCGATACGCTTCCGGGAATGATGCGCGACGATTACAATCTCAAATGGGTAATGGTTGGGCTGGGCACGGACCGCGATGTGATGAGGTGCCGCGATGCGGGCATCACACCGCTTTTGAACCTGCCGGACTGGAAAATGCGGCAGGTATTTGCCGGGTGCGATATTTACGCATCGGCGT
Source organism: bacterium (assembly GCA_036397475.1). Lineage (GTDB taxonomy): Bacteria > JAJVIF01 > JAJVIF01 > JAPKYR01 > JAPKYR01 > DASWIV01. The sequence goes on along the minus strand of DASWIV010000233.1, from coordinate 4,602 downwards.
CGAAATGGGAAGGATTTAATTTGCCGGTAATGGAAGCGCAGTATTTCGGGAAGCCTGTTATCGTGTACAACATGGCGGCGCACCCGGAAGTTGTCCTGAACGGCAAATCGGGTTACCTGGTAAATTCGAATGATGAATTCAAAGCGCGACTGGTTGAACTCATGAAAAGTGCCGAACTACGGGGAAAACTTGGCGCCGAAGGAAAAAAATGGGCTGGAATATTCACATGGCGCCGTTGCGCTCAACAATTTGAAAATCTCTTTGAAAGTGTAGTTGCTGCCCGAAAATCCCAGGGATGACGAAAATATCTAAAAACACATCGAGTGTAGCCGTCACCGCGCTGGTGATAACTTTTGCGCCGCCCGGAGATGTCCTTTCCAGATGTCTCGACTCATTGCGAAGGCAGGACCCACGCCCCCACATAATCATCGCTGATAATTTTTCCCTTACAGACCCGAAGCATGAAATCGCCGATTCATTCCAGGCTCGCGATTGTTCGGTCGTTACATTCGACAGGAACTACGGATTCGGCGGCGCGATCAATCGTGTTCTTCCCGAAATAAAATCCAGATATATCCTGATCTCGAATTTCGACATCATTTATGACCCGAAATATATCGCGTTCGCGGTCTGGAGGCTGGAGCAGGCGGAAAACAATGTTGTGGGCATAGCGGGAAAAACGCTTTTCTATCCGCCGAATGCCGATGAAAACTGGCCCGGTGCCGGACCCGGCGACGACCGTCCAGAAACGGGAAAAGGGACCGGTGCCGTGATCGACAATGTCGGGACACTGGTAAATGGACTGATGCTCGCGTACAACCGTGGCATCGGCCAGATCGATATCGGCCAGTACGATGTCCCCGACCGTCCGATGGGAGCGTGTTTCGCCGCGTTCTTTGCGAAGACCGATTCGTTCGATCCCATTGAGAATGGCGGCGCAGGGCTGCTGGATGAGAGTTATTTCATGTACTACGAGGATATCGACTGGTGTTACCGGGCGAATATTCTCGGGAAAGAAATTCACTACGAGCCGCGGGCAATAGCGTGGCACCATCATTCTCTCACGACCAGAAATCTGTCCGTGTTCTTTAAATATCATCTCATCCAGAGAAACCTCTACAGGACCATAATCAGAAATATGAAATTCCGGACCGCGGTAAAACTTCACGCGTTCCATGCCCGGATGCATATCCGCCGTGCGAGAGTGGAGAAAATTTTCGCGCCGGTGACATGGAAGATCCTCTGGGAGATGCTGTTATGGACCCCCATTGGCCTGTTCAGGCGTACCCCGATCCAGCGGTACAGGAAAAAAACCGATACCGAAATAATTAATCTGTCGATTGGGGAAGAAGGGCATCTCGACGATCTGTCGCTGCGTCCAAAAGCCGACTGGAAAAATGTAAATGCGTCTATTGAAAGGTTGAGCCGTTTATTCCCTGAAGATCCCGCCGCGGAAATTGCTCCTTACGCCAAGCAACTGGCTGATGGGAAGGGCACACTTGAATTAAGTGACAGGGTACAGAAGATGATTCAGGAAAGATGCAGCGGCCTCAGCAGACTGATTAAAATAATCAGAAAACCATAAATACATTTAACTAGCACCGGCTCGATAAAGGCGGACGCCAATCCTGGCTTTATTTCTCCCTATTCATATCTCAAAGCGGCGATTGGATCTTTCCTTGCCGCATTTGCCGCCGGATATACTCCGAAGATCAAACCGATCAAACTGCTGAACACAACGGCGATCACAACACTGGTCACGTTAATAACAGGATCCCAGCTCGCCTCGGGTGCCGCGTTACGTATCACGGCGCTCAATCCCGACGCTCCCAGGTATCCGAATACCATGCCTACCAATCCACCGATCAGGCAAAGTACTACCGCCTCGATCAGGAACTGGAACAGTATATCGACCTGCCTTGCCCCGACAGCTTTCCGCAAACCGATCTCCCTTGTCCGCTCGGTTACATTGACCAGCATGATGTTCATGATCCCGATTCCGCCAACCAGCAAACTCACCGCAGCCACTCCCCCGAAAACCATCGTGAGAATGTCCACAAACTGTCCGAAATTCTCAAGCGCTTCAGTCTGGGAAATAACCATGTAATTTTCATCGTCGGCATCGCGGATTCCACGTAGCCTGTTGATTGCCCTGGTTATATCTTCCTTAACGACCGGGACATCATCGACATTGTCGACCTTCAAAGTCACGATAAATATTTTGTCGCCCATTCCGAACAGCCTGGTTTGCGCGACACTCAAGGGCACCATTACCTGTTCGTCGGGATTTTCGCCCAATCCGCCACCGACTTCTTTCTCTACACCGATCACTTCCAGGCGGTTGTTATTTATCTGTATAAACTGCCCGACAGGGTCGTCATCGCCGAACAGGTCCCTGGCGGTCTGGAACCCGAGTATGCACACTCGACGTGCGCCGGAAATCTCATTTGGCGAAAATAGCCGTCCGGATTCTACTTCCGAGTTATACACTTCGGCATAGTTTTCATCCACGCCAACCACAGTTACCGATAAGCTCTCCCGGTCGTAAGTCACATTCGAATCCTGCTGAACGGACGAAGTTCCGGTCACCTGAGACCTCTGCCCCGCGAGCATGGACCTGACCTCGCGTTCCGTGAATAACTGCGGCGTGTAAAATCCCTGTCGCGCCTGCTGCGACCTCGACTCATTTGTCGACATCTGTGGAAATACCCACACGAGGTTGGTGCCAAATGCATCGATCTGCTTCTGAGCCTGGACCTGCAGACCTGCGGCGAGGGAGGTGATCGTAATTACAGCCGCGATACCGATTATAATTCCCAGCAGCGTGAGGATAGACCTCGCCTTGTTGATGAGTAGACCGCGAAATGCCAGCTTGAATGAGTTAATGATCTGCATGGCTAAGGACGATGTATGGTATCACAGATGGTAGACACTTCGGGAGGGAGAATGTTTCAGATTATACTCTCAGCCCTGAATTTCCGACTGACTTCTAAATGGTCTGTAAATCGGCAATATTCAAAAGTAATAAATAAAATATGTTAAAATCGCCGGACTTCCAATTGAAGGGAATTTAATAATGAGCGAAACCACCAACCTGACTGACAGGATAAATTCATTCGACGAACAGATCCGCTCGCTCGCGATCCGCGAAAACGAAGCTTCCTTCAGTATGTATCGCGGACTTGAACACGAAGACCTGAACGAGCTTGAAGCAAAGATGGCAGGCCTCTGGCTGTCCGAGGAGGTCGTGGATATTTCCATGGCCGACGCGCCATCCGACGATCTCGCACGTCCGCTGCAGCTTTTGAAAATGGGTGTACTTCGTACACGTGTCGAGGGGCGTGAAGAAATATACACCGCCAAAAACGATGCCAACAAACAGCTGGTCGAATATCAGCTTGAACTCGATGGCGAACCGATCTCCCGCACCGACCTCGGCGAGGTCTTGCGCCACGATCCTGACCCGGAAAAGCGCAGGAGGGCCGCGAACGCGTTTGTCCCGCTTGAAAAAGTTCTGCACGACAAAGTCCTCGAGCTGATCAATAAAAGAAATGCGGCAGCCAAGGTCCTCGGTTACAAGAGCTTCCCTCACATGGCGTTCGAGCTGGAGGAATTGAACCTTGAAGAGGTAATAAAGCAGCTTGTCGATCTGCTCGAGCGTGGAAATGATTCATTCAAGGCAATACTTGATGAATTCCGCGACGCACCCGATGTCTCGGGTGATAAATTGTTATCCTCGGATGTCCGTTATATATTTGAAAATCACCTGCCAAACCTGCCGAACGATAAATTCCCGAAGGATGAGCTTATAGGCGGTATTCAGCGTGGATATTTCGATATCGGCATCGACCTGGAATCGCTTCCGATCGAGACCGTCATTCAGGATATCCCCGCGGGGGGATTCTGCTTCACTTTCGATCCCGGACGCGATATCCGTATCCTTGCAAATCCACGCGACGGGCACCTGTGGTACCAGGTCATGTTTCACGAGTTCGGACATGCTGTCCATGGCAGCTATGCGAACGGAAACGGCAATTATTTTGTAGCGCTGGCAGACCCTTCATTTTTCTGGGAGGGAATTGCGGTCACATTCGAAAAACTCAGCATGAGGAAATCATTCCTCGCCTCGAATGTCGGCGACACCGCCGCGATCGATAATTTCCTTGAAGGTGCGAGAAAGAGGCTTACTCACCGGGTCAGATCGCTGTCACTTGCCGCACTGTTCGAATATTCGCTGTACCTTGAACCGGCGCCGTACGAGCAGCTGCGAAAGCGCCTCGGAGATATGGTCAGAAAATACATGTTTGTCGAGCCGGCGTGCGATCCACCGACATTCACCCACGATATCTTCCAGATCACCCATCCCTGCTATATCCAGAACTACGTGATCGCCGAGATGATCGCGGCGCAGCTTTTTGAGTCGTCGGATTCGAAAAACGGGGACCCGTGGAACGTGGATTTCGCGAAGCAGATCGTGAATGACCTGTTAATCCCGGCTGGCATGAAGGTCTGGCGTGACAAGATCGAGGGTATGACGGGCAAGCCCTTGTCATCGGACGCGGTGATCGGATATTTGTATAGCTAATTATTCTGCATAAACTT
>DASWIV010000232.1:0-20733 GCA_036397475.1 bacterium | reverse complement strand
CCGACGGTTGCGTCACACCCAGCACTTCGGCGATCTGATATTGGTTCCAACCTTTCTTGTAAAGCTCGACACCGCGTTTCCTGCGAGCTTCCCATTGTTTGAGATCCCTCGTTCCTTTCATGGTACAATTGTAACAAATGTAGTGATTCTATGTCGTGGCGCGGAGTAATAAGCATTAATACTAACTACGGTCTGAGTGTGTGGGAGTTATATTGAATCAATCTAAATTTCCAGAGATACCACTGTTCTCGGTCATGGTATAATCGCCCATCATGAAAATTCGGAATGACGGACGTGAACTTGGGGAATTGCGGCCCATACAGATCGTCCCAAATTATATAGAATACCCGCTCGCCTCGGTCCTCTACAAACAGGGCAAAACGTGGGTGATCGCCGCAGTCGAATCCGACGACAATGTCCCGCGACACGCGAAGGAGAGAAGCGAAGGCTGGCTTACCGCCGAGTATTCGCTCCTGCCGTCGAGCACCCGTCCACGTACGCCTCGAGAAGCCCGTGTTGGAAAGCAGACCGGGCGGACGGTCGAGATCCAGCGAATTATCGGACGTTCACTTCGGGCTGTTGTCGACCTTTACAAAATGCAGGAAATGAGCATTTATGTGGACTGCGATGTGATCCAGGCGGATGGGGGTACGCGGACAGCGTCGATAACGGCTGCGTTCATCGCGCTCGCGATGGGTGTTGAAAAACTGATCGATGTCGGCAGGCTCGCGGAAAATCCCCTGAACGATTCGCTTGCTGCGATAAGCTGCGGGATTGTCCAGGAGTTCGAGATGCTCGACATGAATTATTCGGAAGACGCGATGGCGCAGGCGGATCTGAATTTCGCGATCACGGGAAAGGGGAGTTTTGTCGAGATGCAGGGGACAGCGGAAGGACGCGCTGTCACCATGGACGAACTCAGCCGCCTCCTGAAACTCGCCCAGAAAGGGACGGATGAAATTCTTGGAAAAGTCAGGGAAACGCTGAAAACGATCGACGTGAAACTTCCGGGTGATCCCGAATGACGGAAAAAATTCTGATTGCCACTACCAATCTTGGAAAACTCAAAGAAATGAAGGAATTACTTAAGGACCTTGATGTCGAGTGCATCTTTTTGCGGCAGGTTGAAGCGTTCCAGGGTCCGGAGGGCGTACCGGAAGCACCGGAAGATTTCGCGACTTTCGAAGAGAACGCTGTCAGCAAGGCGAAATTCTACGGGGAAAAGTCGGGGATGAAAACCATAGCGGAGGATTCGGGGATAGCTGTCGCTGAGCTCGGAGGCTGGCCGGGGGTGAAGTCGGCGCGAATCATGCCTACGGATGAAAGTAGAAATGCTGAAGTTATCAGGCGCTTGAAGGGAAAGTCAGGGGAAGATCGGGGCGCGGCGTTCATTTCGGTCGCGGCTTATTTCGATCCAGCTACCGGTGAGAGCCAGGTTTTCCACGGATTGTGTACGGGAATGATCCTGGAGAAGCCAAAAGGCGAAAATGGTTTCGGCTACGATCCGATTTTTTATCATCCGGGGTACGGGAAAAGTTTCGGGGAGTGTACGCCGGAGGAGAAAAATTTTGTGTCGCACAGGGGGAAGAGTTTTCGTGGGCTGGCAGAGTGGTTGAGGGGAAGCGAATAACCAGCGAGACGCTGGTGGACCGACCGGCGGGACGCCGGTGCTCCGAAAAATTATAAAAATCCAATTTAAGGTGTCAGTTTTGCTCCGTTTCATACGTATTACTTATGAAAGGAGAAAACTATGCCAAAATCACGGAGCACTGGCGTCCCGCCGGTAGGTACTCCGGTGTCTCACCGGAAAATTACGAATATTAAGATATGGACTCGCGGATTTATCCCTCACTGGGAATTGCAGGATTCTATCTATTTCGTTACCTTCAGGCTTCATGACTCTATCCCGCCCGGATTAATTGAAAAACTGGCAATCCAATGCAGACAGGCAGTATTCGCCCACCAGGATAATCTTGAAAAGAAAGGACTAAGCGTTAACAAGCGAATCAATAACTTAATGAGGAAGAATCTCGATATCATTCTAGACAAAGGTTATGGTTCACAAATTCTGAAAGAACAGGAATTAGCCGAGATTGTATCGAAAGCGATGAAATTCTTCGATGGAGATCGATACGAGCTTTATGCGTGGGTAGTTATGCCAACGCATGTACATGTTCTATTGAAGTTGATAGGCGACAATCACCTAAGCGATATTATGCATTCCTGGAAGTCTTTCACTTCAAAAAAGATAAATAAGATATTGGGGAAGTCAGGTTCAGTGTGGCAAAGAGAATATTTTGACAGGATAGTCAGAGATGAGGATGATTTTAGGACAAAACTGGAATATATAATAAATAATCCTGCCAAAGCTGGATTAGATGATTGGAAGTGGGTATGGAGCATTTATGATGAAGCGAAGATTGAAAGTAATTTGGATAGGTGAATTCTTGCTTGCTGCCAGCGAGACGCTGGTGGACCGACCGGCGGGACGCCAGTGCTCCTATAAGAGGCGGGACGCCAGTGCTCCGATAAGAGGCGAGACGCCGGTCCTCCATTAACTCGTCAGAGCCTTGACGTATTCGATACTATTTTCGATCCACTCGGATAATTTTGAGTCGGTTTTGTAACCGGCGGGGTCTATATAGAGGAATCCGCGCATTGGTTTGCCCGTGAAGTCCATCGGGCGCACGTATTTTTGTTTTACCAGGTCAGCAGTATTTTCAGGATTGCATCTCACCATCAGGTCATCCTTGTTCACGCCAACCACCATTTTCCCATTTCGCAAAAACGCTATACCGCCGAACATTTTATTTTCGGTGAATCCTTTTTTCTGCCGATTGACTTTCGAATTCTTTCCGCGATTTTTCGTTGTACGCCATGGAAAAAAGTGGTGCCCGAGGCCGGAATCGAACCGGCACGCCATTTAAAGGGCGAGGGATTTTAAGTCCCTTGTGTCTACCTGTTCCACCACTCGGGCGCGCCCATACATTATAAAACCCACCATGAAAATCCGTAAGAGGAGAATTCCCTGGTGGGTCGAAAATATCAAAATTTAAAGCGGCTTTACCTTTTACGCTTTTTACCGATTTTATTTTCCTTGGACCTTTTAATGTCCAGGAGACGCTCGTCGGACTGGCGTTTGTACATCCTGTACTTATCTTCCGCAGTCAGGGGCCGATCTCCACGGCGTCCGCCTCGTCCACCACGATCATCCCTGTCGCCACGACGGTCATCACGTCCTCCACGGCGGTCGCGGTCATCCCGGTTTTCAGCCGATGAGGCGTCGTCTATACTGTCGTTTGAGGAATTTTTGTCAGAATCGTCTGAATTATCCCCGGCTGACGCGGTTACGTCCGCGGCATCGTCCGGCTTTTCAGAAGTCTCTTCTGTTTCAGCGGGTAATTCCTCGGCTTCCGGTGCCTTTACGTCTTTCTTTTCTTCCTGTTTTTCTTCTGTTTCTGTCTGTGCAGTATTCTCGTTTTCTTCGGTCAAATCACTTGACACCACCTTAAGTAGTCAATTGGAATCGACATCTAACCTTAACTTATTATCAGTGTCAAGGCAAATGGGAGAATAATTGCGATAGGGCTGCCACGCCGGGGAAAACCGCCATCCCGACCTTCAGACCGCTGAAAATGGTAAAATCCCATGCCATGAAAGAAAAAGTTGAAAGGGTACTTGTGATCGATGCCGCGTGGATTCATTCGCTTTACGATGAACGGGGATTTATCCCCGGTGTGAAATCCGAATTTCTATCCGAGCTGCCGTCACGGGCTTTTTTCATGGATCGCCCTGACGCCGAGAAGGACCCCTCGTACAGGCAGGTGATTCCCTACGTGCTTGTCTGCCACGAAGGGAAGTATCTTACCGTCACCAGGCATAAAACGCAGGGGGAGGCACGCCTGCACGAAAAAATGAGCATCGGTATCGGCGGGCATATCAATCCGATAGACGGTAAGCCCGAGGATCTTCTGGACTCGGCACTCAAGCGGGAATTATCCGAGGAACTCGCTGTCGACGATCCCCCGGGATTCGACGATCTTCCTGCACTCGGACTGATACTCAGCGACAATAACGAGGTCAGCAGGGTGCACCTTGGTGTGGTGATGAGATGGGATGTGGAATCGCCAGTATCGATTCGAGAGACCGATAAAATGGATGGGGATTACCTCGAGCCCGACAAAATATCAGGTGTTTATGAGCGCCTTGAAAACTGGTCCATGCTTGTCTATGATGGCGCTGTCAGGACGGGCGTAAACTCTAATCTGCGTCGATAATGAAGAAATAAATCGCCTGGAGCTGTTAAATAACGATAGATTCAACATCGCAAAATACCGCGGGGAGTTCCGGCGTTACCGAATCAGGAACTGCCTCAATTCCAAAACCGGGATTCAGGGAATACCGTGAACTTTCACGTCCATTCACCATGCTCGCACCGTTTGTGGGGATATTCTCCGGGTCGCTGATCGCCATGGGTATCGACCACGATTACTCGAAGTTAGGAATAGGAATTCTGGCAGGATTAACCGGGGCTCTCCTGAACGCAGCGTCGAACGCCATCAACCAGTATTACGACCTGGAAATTGATAAGATCAACAAGCCGGACCGCCCGATAGCGTCGGGACGAATCACTTCAGCCGACTCAATGAAATTCGCATGGATCATTTACGTCATCTGTTTCGGACTCGGCTACCTGACAAGCTACATGGTCAATCCTGCAGTACCGACATATTTTGTCGTTGTGCTGATCACTACATTGTTTACGTGGGGATATTCAGCCCCTCCTGTACGGTTTAAGAACCATGGTTTGTTCGCGAATATAGCTATGGCGGTCCCGAGGGGATTTCTGATGATAGTAGGGGGATGGGTGGCGATCCGTCCGGAAGAATGGGCGAGCTCGACCCCGTGGCTGATTGGACTGGTAATATTCCTTTATGTTCTCGGCGCGGCAAGCACCAAGGATTTCGCCGATGCTAAGGGAGACGAAGCGGGTGGAGCCAGGACAGTTGTTGTGGTTTACGGATTCAGGAAAGCGGCTTGGATCGTCGCGACATTCCTTGTAATTCCCTATCTTGCGATTCCGTTAATTGTGGCACTCAGTGGAGGTGCGGTTAAATCCCAGGCCGTGTGGCTCGGACTGCTGTTCATCTGGGGTACATATACAGCCTGGCTGATACTCAGGGACCCGGATTCTCTGGCCCTGGAAGGTAATCATCCTTCGTGGAAACACATGTACATGCTTATGATGTTTACACAGATCGGATTCGCAGTAGTCTACGCGCTGCCATGAGTGTTCAGGATATCTCATCGCATGGAGAGAAAGTATGAAGGCGTTTAAAAACCTGCTAATTTTTCTTGTTGTATTAATTGTCATCACATTTGTAATTCCAGTCGACCTGCGTACAGGCTGGTTCAATTACGGAATGGGTCGAGTCAGCGAACTCACGGGAGATACGGCCTCCGCCTCTGACAGGTACCTGCTCGCGTCAGAGTCGATGCCGGATAGCGTGACATTCGCGCGCTCATATGCGCGGGCGCTTAACGACCTTGGTGAGTTGACGAAAAGAAAAGATTATTACGACGACGCCTACGATGTAGCGGACGACTGGATCAAGGATCATGAAGACGAAATCGAGGTCTGGCAATTATGGATTGAAAAGGCGAGAGCGGAATGGGGCCTCGAGAGCACCAACGCTGCTAAGATATCCATCGATACCGCCATAAAGCTGCAACCCACCGATTACACGGCGCTTGTCTACCAGGGAATTATTTACAGGGACCTTCGACCCAACAACAAGGATGCTATCCGGCAAGCGATCCCTATTTTCGAGCAGGCGATCGAAATTCGCAGGCAGACACGAACAGCCTGGGCACGATATGAACTCGCGGTAGCCTACAAATTAATTGACGACCATGAACGCGCTATCAATGAGGTCAATCAATGTCTGGCACAGTTTCCGTCGCGTGACCTGAGGGAGAAAGCGGAGAGGCTGCTGCACGATCTTCAGTCGAGTGGCAGGTCGGAGAGATAAATAAGCAGTGATGCAAGCTCCCCATGCTTGTTATTCTCATCAGGTCCCAACTATTTTCCAGAGCGCTGGGTCGCCAAAGGTTACGACATACAAGTCGCCGTTATGATCTGTGCAAGCTCCTGTAAACTGGATATTTTGTTGTAAGAGTTCAGTAGCGATCCATTCACCCGAATCATCCCGGTTTAAGCCCCAGATACGTCCACTGCAGAAATCTCCAAAAAAGTAAACACCGTTCAGATCCGGATATTCATCCCCACGATAAACTCCGAATCCGGTGACGGAACATCCCAGGCGATGGTCGTACTCGAAGATCGGGAGTGTACCGAATGTGTCACAGGGATCGTCGGAGATCGGGAAGCAGTGAAATCCTTCCATCATATTCCAGCCATAATTTTCGCCACCCGGAGAACCGGCAGGCTGGAAATCGATTTCCTCATATGTGTTCTGGCCTACATCAGCGATGTACAGGTCGCCGGTATCGATGTCGAATGTGAATTTCCAGGGATTTCTGAGTCCCCACGCCCAGATTTCATCGAACGCGTCCGGGTTATCCACAAATGGATTATCGGGAGGAATTGAGTAGGGGACATTATCGGGAGTGTCTATATCGATCCTGAGAATTTTGCCGAGATAAGTCTGGAGATTTTGTCCGGATTGAAAAGGATCGCCGCCACCGCCACCGTCGCCTGTTCCGATATACAGGCATCCGTCGGGACCGAATTCCAGCTCTCCGCCGTTATGGTTCGCCCGTGGCTGGTCGAAGGTTATAATCGATTTGAAGCTGTCGGGATTGGCGATTTCAGGGTCGTTCGGATCAACGGAGAATCGCGCGATGACGGTACTGCCTCCGGAATGGATGTCCGAGAAATTAATGTAAAAGAATCCATTGTTCTGAAAATCGGGATGGAACACGAGGTCGAGAAGTCCCTGCTCGCCAAAGCCGCTTTCGACCCTGTCGCGGATGTCGAGGAACAATTTAACCTGCAATTCTCCATTTTTAACTATCTGAATTCTTCCGGGGCGATCGACTATAAATATCCTGTCATTGTCGCCTGGCGGGACAGCAACATTAACAGGCTCAAACAGGCCACCGGCAATTTTTTCAAGTCGGATCGAGATGTCGGGCAATCCGGATTTTTCTGGCTGAACTGTTTTCTCGGGTTCAGGCTGGTCTTCTTCGACAGCCGAAGAATTTGCGGCTACGCAACCAGGCGCGACCATCAACATTAACAGCAGGAATGCAAATATCGATCTCATAGTGCCTTTATTATAATTCACATACCGGCAGATATTGAATTTTAATTTGCAAGGGGCTCAGGTATGAGCGACGAAATTTTCCAGACAGGGGGGGCGTCTTCAGACGCCGCTTCGTTGACCAGGGTGATCCTGTACCTGGCATTCGGCGGCACCGTGGGATTGTCCGCAACGGACGGGAATGCGATCAGTGCGTCGGTTGCCGACCATGTCAGCATGGCGACCGCCAGCAAGCCATCCTGATTATCAACTGAGACCTTATAAAAATTTCCGATGAATTTATCGATATCAGATTCATTCTGAGGGGTAGGAGGGGTCTCGTGGTCGGGGAACCACATGCTGTTAAACCATGATTGAATCTGGTCCTGGGAATCGTCGGCGACAAAATCACGGGCTCCTTCAAAATCTCCGCGTCCAATATCCTTGAGGAAATCGATCACCGTACGGGTGGGATTTTCCTGAGCGGTAACAAGGGACTCGCATGATAATGCCGGGATCGCAAAAAGGCAGAAGGATAAAATAAGCAGGTTTTTTGAATACATTGGTGGGCTCCTGAAAGTCAGCGGCTTTCCTGATTCTATTCTAACCGATCCCGCGATTAAGCGGTATCGGGAACTCAAGTTTCATCATCCGGAAAAATGAGAATTTTGCGTTCTGGACCTTCGCCTACCGATTTCGAGCTGAATCCCTTTTGTTCAGAAACGTACTCGTGGACCAATTTTCTATCTGCACGGCACATGGGTGGAAGTGACACCGACCCATTTGATGCGGCAGCGTCAACAGCGCTCCTGACCAGCGATTTCAGATACTTCTGCTTGTTTTCCCTGTATCCGCCGGGATTGATGACGATCGGTTTGTAGTGGCTATAGTCTCGATTGTGAATTACAGAAATGACAGTCTCGAGGGCTTCCAGGGTTAATCCATTCTTGCCGATTATCAGGCCAAGGTGCGGACCGGTCACGTTGATGAGGATCCGGTCGTAAGAATCGACAAAGAACAGGTCGCAGCCGGAACAGATCCCACCCAGGATCTTTTTAAGCACGTCGTGCGCTTCCTGTCCGCGGGATTTGGTTGCCTCGATTCGGTACCTGGTTTCCGTGCCTGACTCTTCCGATTCGACTACCTGAAGGAATTCGGTTCCAAGCCTCAGTTTTTCAGACGCGCGATCAAGAGCATCCGATTCGCTTTTGGCGATGATGTCACAGTAAAGCATTTGCGATCCCTCCACTCGCGACTAAGCGCGGACCGGTTGTTACCGGTTCCGAACTGTTCTATTTTTTCTTTTTACGGCGTTTTATCGGAGGAGGGCCGGTGTTAGGCCCAGCCCCCGGTGTCCCGCCGATCTTTTCAAGTACAGCCTCTTCCGCGGCGATCTCCCTCTGGATCCGGTAATACTGGAACATCTGGAGGGCGTTTGAGGTAATGAAATACACCAGCAGTCCAACAGGAAACATCATACCTATTATAACGAACATTGGCATCATCATGTTACTGATATTTGGTTGTCCCGAAGATTGGGCCTGTGACTGGGCCTGCATCTGCTTGGACTGGATGATTGTGGTTGCGATATAGAGCGCTACAAGCCACAGCGTGGGCAGGTAAATGAACTTGTCCGCGAACCATCCGTAGTGGAAGAGATTATAAAGCGAAATTACTCCAGGATGTAGAGCGATCTCGGGAGTAGGATGCGATATATACGGTGGAATTATCAACTGTGTTCCGAAAAATGTCGCCTGTTCGAATCCGGGAAGGCGCAGGTAAAAACTAGGGTCCCGCAGAGCCCAGAAGAGCGCAATAAAGATAGGCATCTGGATCATCATGGGCCAGCATGAAGACAACGGATTTACTCCGTACTTCTTGTAAAGCTCCATCATCTGTTTCTGCTGTTCCTGTGGATTGTCCTTGTATTTTTCCTGCATCTCCTTCATTTCGGGCTGCAGTTTCTGCATGACCTTCATCGACTTGTTCATCTGACGATTGAGGGGATACATTACGCCCCTGACGATTATGGTCAGGAGGATTATGTCGATCACCCAAGTATGAGTCACGATATGGGTGATGTTCATTATCCAGAGAAGGGCGCTGATAATTACATCAAGCATTTATAAATTCCACACGTTCCCTGTTAAAGCTTCGATAAGGCCAGCGTAAAAAAAGACTAAAATACCCGAATTCCGGATCATTCATCCGGGCTGGGTAATCTTAATGCTATTCGACGAAAGAATTCGCCAACCTTGAGTGTAATATAACCGATATCTCTCCCCGGTGTCCATCGGTTGAGTAAAATTGCTAGTTATCATCGTCTTGATGCCCGTGTGACGCGCCGGAATGTCCTTTATTTTCATAGAATTCAGGCGGATCTGAATCGCCGCCCCCTACAGGAGGGACTGGATCGTATCCACCTGGATTCCACGGATTACAACTTATTAATCGCCTGGCTGTCAGGTAAATTCCACGGAAAAATCCATGCCTGATCAATGCTACCCGGGAATACTCGCTGCAGGTCGGATAGAATCTGCACGATGGCGGCATCAGGGGGCTTATCAGGAACTGGTAGCCCCTGACGAGGTAGCTTGCGAGCCTTCCTATGAACAGATCGATTGCCTTCATGCGTCAGTTTTAAATTTTATTTCAGCAGGGATCTCGACAATCCTGTTTTGAGCCCCGGTTAGCCCGTCTCCTGTAAGGATGCCGGAATTTATGAATAGTTGCAGGACCACCGACTCGACATGCCACATGTGATCAATATCAGGAAATCTGTTGATAATAAAAAGAATATCCCATCCCGGTTTTACTTCATTCCACCACAACCTGATCGATTCTTTGAGCATCCTGCGGAGGCGGTTTCTCCTTGTCGAGTGTTTGACAGCTTTTTCTGAGATGGTAATGCCAAGACGTCCGCCATTCTGCCCGCTTCGGGAAAGCACCATGACCAGGAAATCGAGCCGGAATCTCTTTCCACGGCGCCCGATACGCCTGAATTCAGACGGCTTTAGCAGGCGTGGTGGAAGGGTCAATTTTTTACGTGAAGCTGCCATGCTGATTGTTCAATCATACCATTAAGGCGTAGAACGGACATAAAAAAACCGTGCCGCCAGGCACGGATGGATGATATTCGAGTGTGGAATAAATTATTTGCCGGCGACAACTACCGTAAGCCGTTTGCGGCCTTTCGCGCGCCTTCTTTTCAGGACATTGCGTCCGCCCGGAGTGCTCATGCGATGGCGGAAACCATGCTTTCTCGCTCGTTTCCTTCTTTTCGGCTGCCATGTACGTTTCATCGTGAAATCACCTGAATACAGTCATACACAAATAACCGCCCTTATAAAAAGGCGAACGGGGAGGATATCATATAGAAATGGCTAGTGCAAGGAAAATAACGATGAAATAACGCCCTATATCAGGTCCAGCACAGGCAGTTCCACCGTAACAATTGTCCCTTTGCCTATTTCGCTCGCTATTCTGATCCTGCCTCCATGGTCGGCGATTATCGACTGGACAATAGCGAGACCAAGGCCGCTGCCGCCGCGTTTTGTCGTGAAATAGGGATTGAATACCTGTTTAATTGAGTCTTCGTCCATCCCGACCCCCTCGTCCCTCAATCTGATCTGTACCCAGTTCCTGCCCCCATGACGTACAACCGACCCACTGATGGCAATTGTGCCGCCGCCAGAGTCCATGGATTCCCGCGCATTTTTCAGAAGGTTCGTATATACACGGCTCATTGCGTCCCGGTCCAGTTCTATCCTTGGAAGGTCCTCGTCGAGGTCGAGTTTCACATCAATGCCTGATTCCGATTTCTGATGGAGAGCGACCGCGCCTTTTATCACCTCGGCGATATCGCAGGGTCCCAGGACCAGTTTAGGCATTCTCGCGAAATTGGAAAATTCGTCTGCCAGTGTTTTCAGCCTGTCGACTTCTTCAAGAATTGTCTCGCCGGTTTCGTCGAGGGTATTCTCAAATTTCGAAGGATTCGCCCTGTACACTTTCAGTAGGTTCTGGATAGACAGTTTGATTGGCGACAGGGGATTTTTGATCTCGTGGGCGAGTCTACGTGCGACTTCCCTCCATGCTGATAATTTTTCTGCCTCTACCAGTCTTCGTGTATTGGCATCGAGATCGTCCGCCATACTGTTGAAGGCATTAACAAGGTCCTCTACCTCGTCACGGGATGTTGCGCGTACCCTTATCGACAGATCGCCCGAGGCGAGCCGTGCGACACCGTCTTTCAACTGTTCAACGGGTAAGGTAATGGATTTTGCGATAATGAACACGAGCAGGATCGCGACAACTCCGCCGAAAATCGAATCAATCAGTATTCTTCGCAGAAGGGATGAGCGCCGTTGAATCAGATCGGACTTGGGCACAAGAAGGTGGATTTTGATGGACGAAGTTTCGTCGGAAATATCTGTTCCGGGAAATGGGATGGTCGTCAGGGCGTAGACGGTTCCATGATAATCAATTTCGTTTCCCCCGCTTTCAAGGACGCTGAGGATCTCGGGACTCAGCGGTTCCGATTCCTCGTCAAAACTTGTAAGCGGCTCGGCGTTCGGTGCGACCGCGATAATTTCAGCGTCAGCCAACTGTGCGGCGCCTTCGATGAATGCCTTATCTATTACTGTTGCTCCCCAGATGATACCGTCGACCTGCTCCACTCCAAGGAAATTGTCGTAGTCCGTAACAGGCAGGAAAACTTCGGCGACGAAAATATCTTCCGTGAAAATGGATTCCTTGGCAATCGATTTAACCGTTTCACCCTCAAGCGCACGGTTTAATTTTTCAGTGTAAGATTCTTCGTTCGCGAAAAGATCGTCGCCAAACGGATGCGGTGGATGTCCCGACGCGAGAAGGATTCCATCAGGTGAAATTACCCATAGCCTGTCTATATTGGCGACATTCCTGTAAAAATTCGTGCGGTCGATAAGGGTGTCGCGGGTGATATCGCCCAGGTTCAGGAACTCCACTATTCTCTGGTGGAGTTCCTCATCGGAAATTGTACGCAGTTGATGTTCGAGGTTGGAGAGAAGGGATTCGACCTCGCGTCCGATACCAACCTCTACCGTCTGCTCCCTGTCGTGGACCAGTTCGGCGAAATTCCGTTCCAGCTCGAGGCTGGTCCGGTACGCGAAAAAGCCTACAAGCCCCGCGATAATCACGAGTGATGTAAGTGCCAGTTTTGTAAAAATGCTGAATCGCATAACCGGACTTTAATTATCAGCTCCTTCATTGTTGCCGTTATTTTCCTCCGGTGCGGGAGGGATCTGTCCGAAAAAAGCCCGCCACAGAAACGGTCCGGGATAAATCTCATCCGGGACAAGAGAGACCTCTGGCGATGGCGCGAACAATATTTCATATTTCGCCACAGGAACAATCAATCCCGCTGATTTAAGCGCTTCAGCCAGAAAGTCGGGGTCGAGATCAAGATCGCAGTTTCGTGTTTTTTTCAACATCGCCGACGCATTCTGAGGTAGCGCCATCCCGAGAAAATTCCACCAGTTAGCCCTGTCGATCATCGATAGCACCTGCGGAAGCGCGCCTTCGCCATTTCCGGGGATGTTAACCGCGAGCAGGATGGCGTCAGCCTTGATCGACAGCATAAGCGGCCCGGATGAATTTTCAATGTTGACAGGAACGCCCAGGCTTTCATAGTTTGCTTTTATTCTGGATGCGGCTTCCGTTGCCGCGGAATCATCGCAAACCAGCAGCGTAAATTCCTCTACCGGATTGGCGATATTGTCCCGCAGATTCCTGGCTTCGTCCAGGCGGTCTGCCCACGGCGCATAGGTCTGGTACCCGCCATAAAAATCGGACACCGGCGACGAGCCGTCCCCCAGGATCACATCGCAGATCCCTTCCTGGTCGATAGCGAGGGCGAAACTGCGCCTTTCGGAGGTCTTGTGAATTCTCAGGGGATTTATGACAAGCACAAGCATGGCGTCGCCAATTTTTTCAACATTCGCGAGCGAAGCCCGTGAGGATGTCTCAAATTTATCACGGTCGTTTGATGTTAAGACAAGCGCGTCATGAGTGCCGCGTCCGAAATCGAGAACCGCGTTGTCGATGCCCGGGATCGCGGTGATAGCCACGGAGTCCAGGTATGGGCGTCCGGCATGATGTCGGGTCGATGCGGACAGTGTGGCGGATTGTCCTGAAATATTCTGGATCGAAAACGGGCCGGTGCCTGAAAGCCGGTCCTGATCGGAAGGCAGTGCGAATCGTAGCGAGGGAGATGCAAATGATGGCATGAAGGTGCCGTAGGCTGTAGCCTGCCGGGTGTTTATTTCCAGCGTTCTGTCATCGAACAGGGTGATATCCGGGAACGACTCGCTGTCTCCGATCCCGTTAATGAAGCGAAGCTCATACCGGGCGTCCCATCGCTGATAGAGGCGTTCGAGCAGGAAGTCATTTACATTGGACGCAGTGAGGGGATGAACGTCGGTGCCATTCACGACAATATTCCTGACAAGGTGCAGGGTGATGTGTCCGGTAGAGGATGTCCATGACGCGAGAGAGTCGAATCCGGAGGGCGAATTCAGCGGTTCGTAAAGATTTTCGGAAATAAGTGAAAGTACAGGCGGCAGTGGACGGTTAGGGTCTACGGACAATTCATTCACGGTGAGGGCTATGTTGAGAGTACCTCCGTAGTTAAGGATCCCCATAGCGGAGGCGGTCGGATGAATCGACAGCAGGATTGTGAAAATAGCCGGAATGAAAAACAGCCGATATTTTTTCTGGCGGGGATTCATCAGTAGTAAATTTTCACCCCGTCAGGCTCTATTACTGCTACAACGATTTCAGCAAGGTTGTCGCGGTCGATGTCGCCGGTGGTGATGTCTATGATTTGTCCGGATGAGATCCTGAAACTCTCAAGCTCGGTGCCGTTATCTATTTTTATTATTGATAATGTGTCACCATAGAAGTCAGCCGAAGAGACCAGCGCGAGCGGTCCGTTCGAATAATTCGCACCGGTAACGCTGATCCCCCATTTGCCCGGCAATTCGCGCCGTTCCCCACCGGGTGGGACAACACCGAGTGTTCCGTTGATATCGAGGGTGATCATTCCCTTGAAGGGGGAATCGGACGTCTGGTAATGGGCGATATCGATGATACCGGCGCCCAGGGATATTTCGTCGGCGGGATCTTCGGACAATGGCTGAACCGCCTTAAATGACGATGAATTAAACACGGGTGTATTGGATCCGATGCTTCCCATTATGACGGAGCCTTCCCATGGCCCTTCGGATCTCGCGGGATTATCAAGAAATCCAAGTTGTACCCATCCGGACGATTCGAGCCGGTATATTTCTCCTCGAATTCCGGCTGGCGGGGCCACACATAGTTCGTGGTGCCCGTTCCCGTCGATGTCGACCGTGACAAGGGAGCCACGGTCTTCGCGGAACCTGGCAGGCCCGGCAGGGATGTCGATGCTGACCGTATCGAGTAACCTCGCTTCTTCCCCTGACAGATCGTATACCCACACATCCGAACCGTCGAGAATAGCTAGTTCCTCGCCTCCGGCTGCGTAGATATTTCCGCAGGCGATTTTTATCTGGCGGCGTCCGGGTGGAGCAATAAAATGTTCGAATGGTGTCGCCGCGCCTGTAAGGTAGGATGGGTCGAGCCACAATTCGTCGCGGACACGTTCTCCGGTGACAGGGTTTATCACTATCGTCCCCACAACTTCGCCTGTAATGTTGAACAGCGTTGCACGAATTATCGCCCCGTCGAAATCGGTAAGGAGTGTGAGCCGCCATGACCTTTCCGAAGTACGCGTGTACGCCCGGATGTCTAATTGCTGGAGACGGAGAATGACGGCGTCAATCAAGGTGGCTGTTTCCCCGGTTCGTTCGGTGAGTGCCGGATCCATCTGGATAATCAGCGTTGGAGGGACATTTACCGATCTCGCGAAATGAAGGCTGGTGATGTCATCGGGTTTTAAATTGCCGAGAGGTTCTGCGAAAGAATAATCTTCGCGAGTCCAGGCTACCTGTACCTGTCCGAGGATTGTCTCGGGCGAGCGATCGTGGGCGGATCGGTAAATTTCAAAAACCTGGCCGACCGATATGCCTGATTCGGAGCCGGCGTCGAGGTAGCAGCCGTCCTCTTTTACAGACAGTACACGGGTACTGATGTTAAGAAATTCGGCGAGGAGGAGATTTTCTGTCCAGGATGAGAGGGCGGACGAGGTAGTGGAGATCGACCATGAAGGTGACTGTGCTGAAGCGGTTGGAATCGCGAAGCAGACCGCGGCGATAAAAGTCGCAAGGTATATGGCTCTTGCCCGTAGCATCGTGGGAGATTATATCAGCAATTCGGTTGGGATGAGAGAAGCTGGACATGGAAGAACTCAGGTGGAAAGACCTGCCCCTAAACGCCGGCGTCGGCTGCAAAGCCGGAGAATCACCATCCTGATAATTTTGTTACCGGTGATTTACGGTGCCGGTCAGGCAAAGAGGTTAGATTGTCTGGACTGCCATCGAGACGGGCATCTCGTCATCTTCACCGTAGATTTCGCTCAGGTCCTTGGCTATCGCTGCACGGAGGTAATCATCGACCCACCTGAAAATGTCCGCTCGTGCGATCGACCTCCTCAATGTACGCATCCTCCTGTTCCTTTCCTGTTTCTCCATATTGAACGCCTTGAAGATAGCATCGGCGACACCCTCGGTATCAAATGGATTAACGAGTATCGCCCCACAGTTCAACTGCGCAGCTGCTCCGGCAAATTCACTAAGTATCAATACGCCGTTATCCTCCACACTACTAGCGCAGTACTCCTTTGCCACAAGATTCATGCCATCCTTTAATGGTGTGATGAGCGCAATCTCGCATGTGCGGTAATATCCAAGGAGCTGTTCCTGGGATAGCGATCCGAAGATGTAATGGATCGGTGTCCAGCCGGGAGCGGTGAATTTGCCGTTGACTTCGCCCACAAGCCTTTCGATCTCGGCTTTCAGATTCTGGTACTCCGGAACTTCGGTTCTGCTGGGGACCACCACCTGGATATATGTAATTTTTTCCTTGAGAGATGGATATTTCGTGAGAGCGTACTCAATTGCCCTGATTCTCTCAGGAATTCCTTTTGAATAATCGAGGCGGTCGATTCCTAGTATGAGCTTACGTCCGGGAAGACGTTCATGGATATGCCATGCCGCGTCGGCTACATTTTTACTCTTGGCACGTGTATTGAAGTCCCTGTAGTCGATACTGATCGGGAACGATCCGGCGCGAAGTTTAGTATCAGGTGTCGTTATCTCAACAACCGCGCCGCGTCCCGAAGTTCGGGTTCCGGAGATTAGCGCACGTACACACTGGAGGAAATTCCTGCGGTCTCGCGACGTCTGAAATCCTACAAGCTCATAACCCAATAGCCCTTCCAGGATTTCCTTCCTCCAAGGGAGCTTCAGGAACATGTCGAGTGGTGGAAAGGGGATGTGGAGGAAATAACCCAGCGTACGCTTGACGTTCATCTCCTTCAAAATGCTTGCAAGCAATGCCATGTGATAATCCTGTACCCAGATATAATCATTCTCATTTGTCTCCCGTGCGATTACATCGGCGAATTTCCTGTTAACCGTTTTGTAGTAATTGAAATATCCGGGATTGAAATTGCACCTGTCGGGCAGGTCGTGGAACAGCGGCCATAAAATTTCATTGGAGAAACCATAGTAATAATGGTTGATCTCAGTCTTGGATATATTGACTGATTTAAGCATGTAACCCGTATCGGTCCCGGCATCATTAAGGAGCTCATCGATGTCAGGAGTACCATCGCATCCCTGCCACCCGATCCATATCCCGCCTTTGTCCTTTAATACAGGACTGACAGCGGTAACGAGCCCCCCCGATCCTTTTTTGAAATTAATTTTGCCGTTATCGTCTTTGCCGACCACCACAGGCAGCCTGTTAGATACGATTACCAGTCTCTTGATTTCCAATTCATATCCCTCCTCAACTTACAGCAGCAAAATACCCAATCAATTTTTCAAGGAAATCCTTTACGCCGCCAATATCTTTTATATACCCGTCCGCGGATGATTCTTCGTCAGGGGACCCTACACGTATCCCGATTCCACCTTGGCCAAGTGCCATGAACGCGTCTTCGTCCGTTGTGTCATCTCCGATATAGACAGTCAAATCGGCAGGATACATCTTCATCAGCTTGATCAGGATGAGACCCTTATCGTAACCGGGACTACGCAATTCGACTCCTCCGTTAAACCTGATGACCTCCAGTTGATACCCATCAGCCATATCGGTCCATTTTTTATGTAGTTCTTCATCAATCAGAATTGTCTTCTCATCGTCGAGTGGACGTGTATGCGCGGCGATACTTCCGATCTTGGCCTCGATGTTATTGTTGAAATTGTATTCAATCGCGATTTTTTCGCCGCGTTCAAAGCCGATCTTCTGCATCGGTGTCAGGCTCATTTCATGTTCGCCTATACCCGGTACGTAATACTCGTAGCCATGGCTTCCGGCCATTGCGATATCCATATCCCCGATCAATTGCCTGATTTCATCGATCGGACGTCCGGAAAGTATTGCGAGTTTAATGCTTCCGTTTTCGTTGATTTTTCGAAGCAGCCCGGGGATACCGTCGAGGGGAGTCGCTTCCATTCTCTCAACCTTGAATGGAGCAAGAGTTCCATCATAGTCCAGCCCGAGGAAAATCGTGCCGGCGGACTTAACCTTGTCCCAGAATCCTGGGAGATTTATCAGTGGGTCATCTTTTTCTTCCGAACTCATGTCGTTCATCACTCTTAATATAACATACTTACAAAACTATTCGGTCGCCGGACTTCGTTACATGGGCTACCATCAGAGTCAGGTATTCCCGCAGGTGCCTGGTAAGAAGGAAGTTTTCGAGTATAAACCGTCGTGCCTTTTTCCCCATGTCTTCACGAATTTCCGGACGCATTATAAGATACCGCATTCGCATGGCGGCACCTTCGGGAGTGTGGACGAGGAATCCCGTGTGGTGATCGATAATTTGAAGTTTGATTCCCCCGACCGCTCCGCCTATTACCGGTTTTCCTTTCCATAATCCTTCGGTTACGGTTAATCCGAAGCCTTCTTTTGTGGATTTTTGAATGATGATATCCGCAATCCTCTGCAAAGCATTGATCTGGACATTCGCGTCAGCCGGAAGCATCAGGATGTGAATGTCCGGATCGCCATCGGCTTTTTCCCTTACTTCTTCCAATACTTCAGCGCCTTCGGGATCATCCTTCGCATCGCCACCGGCGAGTATCAACTGTAGGTTAAGAAATCGCTTTGCGAGCCTGAACGCCTCGATTACACCAACCGGATCCTTGAACCGGTCATAGCGGGAGACCTGGACAACTTTCGGACGGTCAGGATCGATTTCCGCGAGCTTGTAAGCTTCATCAATCTCATCTTCTGACAGGTCCCTGTTCTTGTCGCTTAAAGGATCTATGCTCGGGGGTATCAGGTATTGAGGGTGCTCAAGTTTACGAGCAAATTCCGATAGTGACCAGATACTTGCGTCATAATCGTTGACGTGGTTCCTCAAATATTTCCAGACAGGAGGATGCGGCTTACTCACGTCGATGTGACAGCGCCATATCCAGACCCCTTTCCGTTTCGGGAAATGTGACAGAAATGGAGCCGGCTGCGGATCATGGATGAATACAACATCGGCATCCGTAAGGATATCACGGAGATTTTCTGCGTTTTCATGGTTTACTTCTTCGTAATGCTCCAGTTCCTTTTTAGTTAAATCGACCGGATTACCCTGTAATCCGTTATGGAACGATTTTGTGGTTTCGTAAAAATCCGTGTCACCCTCGATAACTTCCCAGCTTGCGTCGATGCCAAGTTCATTTTTCAGGGGGATCATCCTCGCCAGGATTTCAGCGACACCACCTCCCTGGCGGGTAGAATTGACGTGGACTACCCGCAGTCCCTTCAGCATGCTTGCCAGTTGCTTCAGGTGATTTATAACATCGTCGCCGACAATATCGGCGTATGCTGTCAGTTCTAAATTCATGTTATCTCGCTTCTGTGCAGGTGTTCGCAGAAGATCCCATGCACAAGATCCTTTAATTCGGGAATTGTGTTCAGGTACGGATCGACTGTCCTCAGATCGTTAATTATGGCAGAGTAATCTTTTTTAAATGAGTCCATCCATTCACTGAAATCGTCGTGTTCGTCGTTAAGACGGCGTCGTGAATCAATGAAATGATAAAACAGAGAACCGATATCGAGACCCGGGATGATATCGATGAACTCTTCTGGATTTTTAACACGGATTCCGGTATCGAATACCACCATCCGGGATTTAATGAAATGGAATGGATGATGGGCGTGCCGCAGATATACCTTGTCGTCTTCCTCAAGACGGTCTTCAATCACTTCGACAAGAATGTTCCTCAATTCGCTGAAATCCTTATGCTGGGTCGGGATGATTATGGACAGCCGTTCAGCGAGGACAGGATCGTTCATTGAATGAAATGCCCACGCCGCGAAATCGTTGCGGAAATCGGGGTCGTCGAATCGGGGGCGAAGTAGCCCACCCCAGAAATGGTAGTATACGCAGTCTAAATCGGATGAGGCGACACGTTCGCCAAGTTCGGGGAGGTTGTTTGCGCGGATACCGGTAGCGATCGCGAGTTGTGCGCAGTCCTTGATTATAAATGGTTTTGGCATGGGTTTATTTGTGAAATCCGTTCAAATTCAAAGTTAGTCCCTGTATTTTAACAAATCGGGGTGTTTTGGGATTCGAAAGCTGGATACGTAGTGGAACTGGTTACTTGACGTGCGCGTAAATCCAGAGCGGGACCATAGCAGCGGCGAGTCTCGCTCGCAGTATCCATGGAGCTATTTATTTTTGTTAGTAGTCAAGAATATCGTCAAAAACTGTAAATGCCCAGACTGAATCATCTTCTTCCCATGGTGGAGAAGGCTTTTTCACTGCATATCCCCTGTACCAGCCATTTTCAAAAATACATGCATCAAATCCTGCAACGCTGTATGAATTTACGCTTGGAGGAGGACAAGGACCGCTCGTAACAATCTGTCCTCCTTTATGAAAATATAATATAAACACTGGATTCAGTTGCTCTCCCCAGTTTACGGTATTTACGTACATGGTTTCGCACTTGACCCCAACGCAGCATTGAGTGCAGTCAGTGATTGTCTGCCCTTCATTTACCACAACCTCGAACTCATAATATTCAGGCTGATTAGCACTTATGGGGAAGTCAGTCACAGGATCAGAAACTGGAATAGTTGTTGGTGGCTCCCATGAAGCGTCCACTGCATATCCTACAGTCACAGGTTCTCCAGGCGGAAGCCATATTTTGTAAGTCCTGGCAACTGAAGCGTCAGTTTCAAATATGTGCCTTTCTTCAATGGAGTAAAAATTTCTATAAGCGTTTAGATGCGCCGATGGTGTGCCCTTCGCATGCTTGCCTTCCCAGTA